>NZ_JAAGPM010000023.1:0-73923 GCF_017104865.1 Burkholderia sp. Ac-20349 | reverse complement strand
GCCGACATCCGGCTCGCCGCCGCTCTCGCCCGTATAGCGGACGTCGAGCACGACCTGCGCGCCGTCGGGCAACGCGGCCTGCTCGGGCAACGGCTGCACGCGCGCGGCCAGTTCGGCCGGCAGGTCGTGCACGAGCGTGCTGAGCAGCGCGCGCGTCGCGCCGTGGCGCGGATTGCCGAACACGCGCCACACGGGGCCCGTTTCGACGACTTCGCCCTGTTCGATCACCGCGACCGTGTCGCACACCGCGCGGATCACTTCCATCTCGTGCGTGATCAGCACGATCGTCAGCCCGAGGCGCCGGTTGATGTCGGCGAGCAGCGCGAGGATCGACTGCGTCGTCTCCGGATCGAGCGCCGAGGTCGCCTCGTCGCACAGCAGCACCTCAGGATCGTGCACCAGCGCGCGGGCAATGCCGACGCGCTGCTTCTGCCCGCCCGACAGGCTGGCCGGATACGCATCGCGCTTCGCGGCAAGCCCGACGAGTTCGAGCAGCGCCTCGACCTTGCGCACACGCTCGGCCTTAGGCACGCCGGCGATCTTCAGCGGCAGCGCGACGTTCTCGAACACCGTCTTCGCGGACAGCAGGTTGAAATGCTGGAACACCATGCCGGTGCGACGCCGCAGCGCGACGAGGCCGTCCTCGTCGAGCGCGCCGACGTCGACGCCCTGCACGCGCACGCGGCCCGAGCTCGGCCGTTCGAGCCCGTTCACGAGCCGCAACAGCGTCGACTTCCCGGCGCCGCTGCGGCCGATGATCCCGAATACCTCGCCGCGCCGCACGTCGAGCGTCACGTCGCGCAACGCGGCGGCCTGGCCGCGCGGCGTCGCGAACACCTTGCCGACGTGCTCCAGCGACACGGCGGCAGCGCTGGCCGAGCCGGCCACCCCGGCCGCTTCGTCATATGTCGCGGCAGCGGCGCCGGCACGCGCGGCCGAGGCGTCGATGAAACCCAGCGTATCGAACAATTGCGTCATCGCTTCGCTCCGTCACGTTCAGGCATGCGCGGGATGCGCGGGTTCGGACACGGCAGCCGGCCGGTGCTGCGCGCCCGTATGCCACGCGGGCAGCCGCGGGCCGGCGCCGAACAGCTTCTCGCGCAGCGTCGGCGCCGGATCGTAGTCTTCCTTGTAGACGCCGCGGTTCTGCAGTTCGGGCACGACCCAGTCGACGAAATCCTCGAACGACTCGGGCATCACGGTGCGCGTCAGGTTGAAACCGTCGATGCCGGTCTCGTCGATCCACGACTGCAGCTCGTCCGCGACCTGCGACGGCGAGCCGACGATCGGCGCATAGCGGCCACCGAGCGACATCTGTTCGAGCATCCGCCGCACGGTCCACGTGCCGGTCGTGCTCTTGCGCGAGATCGCGTCGACCGCCGACTGGATCGAATCGGTCTTCACATACGAGATCGGCTCGTCGAGGCCGTACTTCGCGAAGTCGATCCCGGTCGAGCTCGCGAAATGCGCGAGGCCGGCTTCGGGGCTCGCGTAGCGCCGGTATTCGTCGAATTTCTCGCGTGCGAGAAGTTCCGTCTCGGCCGTCACGACGCTCACGCCCGCGAAGATCCGGATCGACGCCGGGTCGCGTCCCTGCCGTGCAGCGGCCGCGCGGATGTCGAGCGCCGCCGCGCGCGCCGCGGCCTTGCTTTGCCCGTTCACGAACACGCATTCCGCATGCCGCCCCGCGAACTCGACGCCGCGTGCGGACGAACCGGCCTGGTACAGCACCGGCGTGCGCTGCAGCGACGGCTCGCTCAGATGAATCGCGTCGATCGAATAGAACGGCCCGTCGTGCTTCACGCGCCGCACCTTGCCCGGCTGTGCGAACACGCGCGCCTGCGCGTCGCGGATCACCGCGTCGTCGTCCCAGCTCTGCTCCCACAGCTTGTAGACGACGTCCATGTAGTCGTCCGCGCGTTCGTAGCGGTCGTCGTGGCCGATCTGCTGCGCGAGGCCCATCCCGCGCGCGGCGCTGTCGAGATAGCCGGTGACGATATTCCAGCCCACGCGCCCTTTCGTCAGGTGATCGAGCGTCGACATGCGGCGTGCGAACAGGTAAGGCGGTTCGTAGGTCAGGTTCGCGGTCACGCCGAAGCCGAGGTGCCGCGTGACCTGCGCCATCGCGGGCACCAGCAGCAGCGGATCGTTGACGGGCACCTGCACCGATTCGCGCAGCGCGGCATCGGGGCCGCCGCCGAACACGTCGTACACGCCGACGATGTCCGCGAGGAAGATCCCGTCGAACTTGCCGCGTTCGAGCGTCTTCGCGAGGTCGGCCCAGTAGTCGAGATCGGTGTAGTGCGCGGAGCGGTCGCGCGGATGGGTCCACAGCCCGTGATTGATGTGCCCGACGCAGTTCATGTTGAATGCGTTGAGCAGGATCTTCTTGCGGTTCGCCGTCGTCATGGTCGCCTCCGTCACCACGCGATCGCGTACAGCGAGCCGAACGCGTTGTCGAGCGCCTTGCGCACGGCCGGCGAATGCTGGTAGATCGCGATGAACTTGCGGATGCGCGGGTCGTTCACGCTGTCGGGCCGCACGACCCACTGCACCGCGAAATTCTTGTTCTCGGTGCCGTCGAACAGCAGCGCGCTGTTCGGGTCGGTCGTGCCGGCGAGCTTGATGAAGCTCGGATAGCCCTGCGCGAGATCGACGTCGTCGAGCGAGCGTGCGAGCTGCGACGCCTCGAGCGGGATGATCTTCAGGTGCTTCGGATTGGCCACGATGTCGCGCGTCGTCGCGCGATAGTCGGCGCCGGGCGTGAGCTTGATGAGGCCCGCGCGCTGCAGCAGCAACAGCCCGCGCCCGCCGTTGACCGGATCGTTCGCGATCGCGACCTTCGCGCCGTCCTTCAGTTCGCTGAAGCTTTTCACCTTCTTCGAATAGAGGCCGATCTTCATGATCGTGCCGGGCGCGATCGCGACGAAGTCGTAGCCGCCCTGCTTCTTCGCGTTCTCGAGAAACGGGATGTGCTGGAAGTAATTGACGTCGATGTCCTTGTTCGCGAGCGCCGCGTTCGGCGTATTCCAGTCGGTGAACTCGATGATCTTCACGTCGAGCCCCTGCGCTTTCGCCTCCTTCGCGGCGATCTTCAGCGCATCGATCTGCGGGCTCGTCGCGATGCCGACCTTCAGCGGCGCGGTGTCGGCCTGCGCGCCATTGAGCAGCACGACGCCCAGCAGGGCGGCGGCCAGCAGGCGCGCGAAGCGGCCGGCGGAGACACGGGTGGAAAAAACGGCATGCAGCATGGAAACCACTCTCCTGTCCAAAGACGGTATCGACGGATGAGCGACGCCGCGGCGAACGCACGGGCGTTCTCCGGACAAGGGTCAAGCGCGTCGGAAAAGGATCAGCCGATGATAGAGAGCGGCGCGGGGACGGTCTACGAAGCGATTGTGCGAAGAAAATCGCGCGCGGCGATATGGCGGGCGGCCACGCCGGATCGGGGGCCTGACCGGGCACGCGGCCGGCCGCCAGGCCGAAATCTCGGCCTGGGCGCCGGGCGAATTCCGAAATCTCGGCCAGCCGATCGGATCACCCTTTCCGCAGACGAAACAAATTCCTTATAAATCAATGAATTAAAAATATTCGGGCAGGCCGGATTTCTGGCACGGGGGTTGCGTAATAGACGGCACACGATGCCGCGAAGCCATGCAGGCATACCAACATCAGGAGACACGTCTTGCAGACCTCTATCCAAACCCCGTCCCATCCGGAGCCGGTTTCCGACGCCGTCGCCGCGCCGCGCGAGCGCTTCTGGCCGGAAGGCTGGTGGAAACTGATGGAAATCCGCATCGGCATCATCCCGCTGCCCGTCTATTTCATCCTGCTCGCGCTGATCGTCGGCTTCTCGGTGACCGGCAAGGTGCCCGGCGAGATCTCGATGGCGATCGCGGTGCTCGCGTTCTTCGGCTTCACCTGTGCCGAACTCGGCAAGCGCCTGCCGCTCTTGCGCAACATCGGCGCGGCCGCGATCTTCGCGACCTTCGTGCCGTCGGCGCTCACGTACTACCACGTGCTGCCGAAGCCGGTGCTGAACGTCACCATCGAATTCACGAAGTCGACCAACTTCCTGTACCTGTTCATCGCGTCGATCATCGTCGGCAGCATCCTGAGCATGGATCGCCGCGTGCTGATCCAGGGCTTCGTGAAGATCTTCATCCCGCTCGCGGCCGGCTCGGTCGCAGCCGCGATCGTCGGCACGGCGGTCGGCACCGCGCTCGGCCTCGGCGCGCGCCACACGCTGCTGTACATCGTCGTGCCGATCATGGCGGGCGGCGTCGGCGAAGGCGCGATTCCGCTGTCGATCGGCTATTCGGAACTGATGCACCTGCCGCAGGGCGAGATGTTCGCGATGGTGCTGCCGCCGGTGATGCTCGGCAGCCTGACCGCGATCATCCTGTCGGGCGCGCTCGACATGCTCGGCAAGCGCTTCCCGCACCTGACCGGCAACGGCCGCCTGCAGGTCGGCGAATCGGGCGACATGACGCCCGAGAACGAGGAAATCCGCGGCCACGTCGACGTCTCGCACATCGCGGGCGCCGGCATCACGGCCATCACGCTGTACCTGGTCGGCCTGATGGCGCACAAGCTGTTCGGCCTGCCCGCGCCGGTCGCGATGCTGTTCCTCGCGGTGCTCGTGAAGCTCGCGCGCGCGGTGTCGCCGCCGCTGCAGGAAGGCGCGTTCGTGGTCTACAAGTTCTTCTCGACCGCCGTCACGTATCCGCTGCTGTTCGCGATCGGCGTCGCGATGACGCCGTGGGACAAGCTGACCGCCGCATTTACTGTCGTCAACGTCGTCACGATCGTGTCGACCGTCGCGACGCTGATGGGCACCGGTTTCGTGGTCGGCCGCCTGATGAAGATGTACCCTATCGACACCGCAATCGTGAACGCCTGCCACAGCGGGCAAGGCGGCACCGGCGACGTCGCGATCCTGACCGCCGCGAACCGGATGCAGCTGATGCCGTTCGCGCAGATCGCGACGCGGATCGGCGGCGCGATCGTCGTCACGGTCACGCTGATCCTGATCGCCCACTTCGGATGACGCGCCGCCGCGCGCACCGTCGCGCAGGCCGCTTCGCACGCGCCGCCGCCGGCTCTGCCGGCGCGCGGCGCGCGTCGTTCAGGGCGTCGTTCCGGGCATCACGCCGTGCGGCCGGTTGCGGGCTTCGATGAGGGCGAACGTGCAGAAGAGCTTCAAGGGAATCCCGTGGTGGGGCTGGGCCTCGGCCGGCGTGCTGTATGTGTGCGTCGCGGCCGCGGCCGTCGATTTCGCGTGGGAACGCGCGATCGACGCGCTCGAGGAAACCGGCGCGCACCGGCTCGACCTATATGCGTCGAGCCTGAAGAGCGAACTCGGCCGCTTCGAGATCCTGCCCGGCCTGGTCGCGCGGCAGGACGGCGTGCGCGCGATGCTGAAAGCCGCGCCGCAGGACGCCCCCAGGCTCGTGCACACGGTCGATACGTACCTCGAAGCGGTGAACCGCGACGCGGGCAGCGGCGCGGTCGACGTGATCGACCTGCAAGGCGACGTGATCGCCGCCAGCAACTGGAACGAGACGCTCAGCTTCGTCGGCACCAACGTGTCGTACCGGCCGTATTTCAAGGACGCGCTCGCGCGCGGCAGCGGCCGCTTCTTCGGCATCGGCACCAACACCGGCGTGCCGGGCGTCTACTTCGCCAGCGCGGTGCGCGACGACGGCGTGCCGATCGGCGTGGCCGCCGTGAAGATCAGCGTCGATCCGCTCGAATCGGCGTGGCGCGCGCCGGGTGTCGCCGCGATGGTCGTCGACAGCAACGGCGTGGTCGTGATCTCGACCGAACCCGCGTGGAAATTCACCGCGCTGCGCCCGATCACCGCGCAGCAGCAGCGCGACATCCAGGCGTCGCGGCAATACGCGGGCCGCACGGTCGACGCGCTGCCGTACCGCCGCATCGGCGACCGCAGCGCGGCCGCATGGTTCGGCACCTTCCCCGATACGCGCCACAGCGGCCGCACCACGCGCTATCTCGTGATGTCGCGCCCCGCGCCGCAGGCCGGCGATTCGCTGATGGTGCTGCTCGACATCGCGGGCGCGCGGCGCCAGCAGCAGACGGCCTTCGTGTTCGTCACCGGCGCGTTCCTGATCGCCGCACTGCTGGCCGGCTACGCGATCCAGCGCCGCCGGGCGATCGTCGCGCGGCTGAACGCGCAGGACGCGCTGCGCCGGGCGAACGACCAGCTCGAGCTGACCGTCGCTCAGCGTACGGCCGCGCTGACGGCCGCAAACGAACGGATGCAGCGCGAGATCGTCGAGCGCGAGCGCACCGAGCAGCGGCTGCGCGCGTCCCAGCAGGAAGTCGTGCACGCGGGCAAGCTCGCGGTGCTCGGGCAGATGGCCGCCGGCCTCACGCACGAGCTGAACCAGCCGCTCGTCGCGATCCGCACGCTGTGCGACAACGCGCGCACGTTCTTCGAGCGCGGCCAGCCGGCGCCGGCGCTCGCCAATCTCGAACGGATCGGCAAGCTCGTCGACAGCATGGCCGTGCTCACCGGCGAGCTGAAGACCTTCGCGCGCAAGCCCGACGTCGAGCGCGTCGCGGTGTCGCTGAACGAAGCCGTCGCGCATGCGCGGCTCATCTACGATGCGCGGATCCGCGACGAAGGCGTGCAGCTCGACGTGAACATCGCGCCCGGCACCGCCGTATCGGCCGAATCGAGCCAGTTGCAGCAGGTGATCGTGAACCTGCTCGGCAACGCGCTCGACGCGGTGCATGACGCGCCCGTGCGCCGCATCGTCGTCGAAGCCACCGGGCCGGACGAAGCCGGCCGCGTGCGCTTCACTGTCGCCGACAGCGGCGCGGGCATCGCGCCCGAGGTGCTGGCGCACCTGTTCGAGCCGTTCGTCACGACCAAGCCGCGCGGCCAGGGCCTCGGGCTCGGCCTCGCGATCACGTCGCGCATCGTCGAGGCGTTCGGCGCGAAGATCGCCGCGACGAACCGCGACGAAGGCGGCGCGCAGTTCAGTATCGAATTCGCGGCGGCCACGCTGCAAAGGACAGAGCATGGAAGATGAGATTCGGGTGCTGGTGGTCGAGGACGATGAAAACGTCCGGATCGGCGTCGAGCAGGCGGTGGCGCTTGCCGGCTTCGCGGTCGATGCGTTCGCGTCGGCCGCCGACGCGCTGCATCACGTCGCGCCCGGCGCGCCGGTCGTGATCGTGTCGGACGTGCGGATGCCGGGCATCGACGGGCTGCAGTTGCTCGATCGCGTGATGGCGATCGATGCGCAGATCCCGGTCGTGCTGATCAGCGGCCATGCCGATATCTCGACGGCCGTCGGCGCGATGCAGGTCGGCGCGTACGACTTCATCGAGAAGCCGTTCTCGTCGGACGTGATCGCGGGGCGCGTCGCGCGCGCGGTCGAGAAGCGCCGCCTGACGCTCGAGGTGCAGGGGCTGCGCGCGGCGCTGAACAACTGGCAGGGCATCGAGGCGTTCGTGCTCGGCAAGTCGCCCGCGATGGCCGACGTGCGCAAGAAGATCCTGCGCCTCGCCGATACGTCGGTGTCGGTGCTGATCACCGGCGAAACGGGCACCGGCAAGGAACTGATCGCGCGCAGCCTGCACGACTTCGGCGGCCGGCGCGATGCGCATTTCGTCGCGCTGAACTGCGGCGGCCTGCCGGAGCAGGTCTTCGAGAGCGAGTTGTTCGGGCATGAAGCCGGCGCGTTCACCGGCGCGATCAAGAAGCGCATCGGCAAGATCGAATGGGCGGACGGCGGCACGCTGTTCCTCGACGAGATTGAGACGATGCCGATTCAGCTGCAGATCAAGATGCTGCGCGTGCTGCAGGAGCGCGTGGTCGAGCGGCTCGGCGCGAACGAGCTGATTCCGGTCGACTGCCGCGTGGTTGCCGCATCGAAGGCCGATCTCGCCGAGCTCGCGGCCGACGGCCGCTTTCGCGCGGACTTGCTGTATCGCCTCAACGTTGCGCAGATCGAACTGCCGCCGCTGCGCGAGCGGCGCGAGGACGTGCCGCTGCTGTTCGAGCATTTCGTGCTCGCGGCCGCGCGCCGCTTCGGGCAGCCGGCGCCGGTCGTCACCGCTGCGCAGGTGTCCGAACTGATGACGCACGCATGGCCCGGCAACGTGCGCGAGCTGCAGAACGTGGCCGACCGCTTCGTGCTCGGGCTGACCGGCGACAGCCTGCTGTCGTCCGGCGGCACGCCGGCCGCGGGCGGCACGCTCGCGGAACAGCTCGCGTATTTCGAACGGATGCTGATCGAGGACATGCTGCAGCGTCACAACGGCAACGTCGCGGACGCGAGCGAAGCGCTCGGGATGCCGAAGAAAACGCTCTATCACAAGCTGCGCAACCTGCGGATTCCCGCGCGCGGCGACGCGGCGGCCGATGGCGGCGAATGACGCGAACGAGGACACGCACAGCATGGATCGCATCGAAGTCACCGAACAGGGCCGCCTCGCCGGCCACCTGATCCGCGGCGTCACGCGCGCGCAGAAAACCTTCCGCCCGAGCGACTGGCCCGAGCGCCTCGCGGGCGTCATCACGCTGTTCGTCGGCGAACGGCGGCCCGGCTATCCGTGCGCGCTGTCGCGGCTCGCGATGCCCGTCGTCGACGGCGGCGCCAAATGCCTGTTCGTGTCGGACGAATTGCGCACCGTGTGCGCGGACGCATTCGATTTCGCAATGCAGTTTGCGGCCGACAACGACCTCCCCGTCGAGCTTCAGACCGCGCCCACCCTGGCGGTGCGCTGACACGCGGGCCGCTTTCGCGGCTCGCGACCTTCCCGTTTTCCAAAGGTGCGATGCGCCGGTGCGCAGGCCCCCGCACGCCCCTTTTCCGGCCATTCCGGCACCACGGTCAATCGTTAGACGATTGAAAGCATCGACACCCTTCCCCCTCCGACAAGGGTTTGCGGCCGAGCCATCAATAAAATTGATCGTGACGATGAAAATTATGCGTTTTCCTTGCAGGTCGCCGTGATGCATAGTTGCGTCGTGTTGACGCACCTTTGAGTCTTTCAGATGAACATGCGAATCGAGCCGTCCGTGCTCGCGAACCCCGACCTGCAATTTGCGACGCTTTCGTCAGGCATCAGCCTGCCGTATGTCGAGCGGGGCAGCGGCGCGCCGATGGTGTTCGTGCACGGCTCGCTGTGCGACTACCGCTACTGGGATCCGCAGCTCGCCTCGCTGTCGGCCCACTACCGCTGCATCGCGCCGAGCCTCAGCCATTACTGGCCGGCCGTCGAAGCGGGCATCCAGGACGAGTTCGGCTGGCAGAACCACGTCAACGAGCTCGCCGAATTCATCGACGCGCTCGATCTCGGCCCCGTGCACCTGGTCGGCCACTCGCGCGGCGGCAGCGTCGCGTTCAACGTCGCACGCCAGCATCCGCACCTCGTCGAGTCGCTGACGCTCGCCGATCCGGGCGGCCCGCTGCAACAGCCGGGCGTGCGCGAAGCCGCGCTG
The DNA here is from genome assembly GCF_017104865.1 of Burkholderia sp. Ac-20349. Taxonomy (NCBI): domain Bacteria; kingdom Pseudomonadati; phylum Pseudomonadota; class Betaproteobacteria; order Burkholderiales; family Burkholderiaceae; genus Burkholderia; species Burkholderia sp. Ac-20349. The sequence continues at coordinate 64,442 of NZ_JAAGPM010000023.1, read as the reverse complement.
CCGGCCGCCGCAATCGCGCTGCGCACGCAGGCCGTGAACCTGATCGGACAAGGCGACGTCGAATCGGGCCTCGAGATGTTCGTCGATTCCGTGAGCCTGCCGGGTGCATGGAAGAAGAGCACGTCGCGTTTCCGCACGATGGCGATCGACAACGCGAGCACGCTGCCGAAGCAGTTGCGCGACCCGCTGCCCGCGTACTCGCAGCACACGGCCGGCGACATCGCATGCCGCACGCTGCTGATCGACGGCCAGCGCAGCCCGAAGATGTTCCGCAACAACGTCGATACGCTGTCGCAGTGGATCGGCAACGCGCAACGGCAGACCGTCGCCGGCGCATCGCACGGGATGAACGCGGCGAGCCCCGCCGTGTTCAACCGTTACGTGCACGAGTTCATCGCCGCGTAAGCGCACCCGGGCGGCTTCTGCGCCGCCCGTTCTCCTCGCTGTTCAACGACGATGCGGATACACGCCGCATCGCCGCTTCGTCTGGCCGTTATCGGCAGGTCACGCGGACGGACGGCCCGCCCTGCGCAACGACCAGGTCGCGGCCGTCGCCGTCGCTGCCGACACCCGTTTCGGTGTATGAGTAGACGGGCTGGTACGTGCCGCCGTCGTAGCGGTAATACGTCGCCTGATGCTCACCCATGCTGATTCGGGCCAGCGTCTTGAGGTCGGGCCACCCGTTGCAGGTGGTGTCGAGCACGCCGACCGGGCCGTCTTCGACGCCCAGCAGCGGTTCGAATCCGCGCTTGCGCGCACGGTACAGCCATTGCTGCGCGTTGACCTGGTTCCCGCTCATCTCGCAGCTCACGAACAGCATCTTGCCGTGCGGACCCTCGCAGGTTTGCGCGGTCACTGCTTCGTCGCCGCATTCGCGGGCAAGTGCTTTGCGTACACGTGTGCCGAGCGGTGCCAGCGCGCGATCGGCACGCGCATCGACCGGAGCGCTCGTGCACAGGCCGTTGCCGCGCGGCCACACGGGATGCGCATGCAGGTACAACGGCGACAGCGCATCGATCACGGCATCCAGTTCGCGATCGAGACATCGCGTGTCCGTGCAGCGCCCGATTGCCCGGTTCTGCGCATCGATCTTCTCGTCGATATTCCACGGGTCGTCCACCACGGCAAGCGTCGCGTACTGGAGAAACCGCGCGGTGAACACCTTCTCCGCCAATGCGGCGTTGTCGCAGGTACCGGGCGGCAGCGCGGCACGCGCGGCGGCGGCGGCCTTCAACAGATCGTCATCCGGGTCGTCGCTCAGCTTGCGCACGTCGACGCACGGCTTGAGCAGCAATTGCGTCGAGGCGTAACCGTTATCGGCCTGTTCGCTGCGCGGCAGCCCCCTCGGCCCTTCCGCCCGCGCGGACGAGGCAACGATGAATGCGCCGGCAAGCCACGCCACGCAGGATATCGACGTCTTTCGAATGCTCATCGGTTTGAACGGCCCGCTCGGGCGCATGAATCGCGACGGAATACCGTCGGGCATGCGGCCCGCACGCCCGAACGATGCTTTGCGCGATTGTAGCGGCTGCCTGCGGACGCGCCGCGCCGTCGCTTACCAGACCGCCGGCTCCGCCTTGCGCGTGACCGCATCCGGCAGCCCGAACACGCTGTCGAACGCCCAGTTGTACGCGAACGTGAAGATCGGGAAGAACACGATCAGCACCGCGTCGTACAGGAACGCCTGCAGCAGCGACACGTCGAGCCACCATGCGATCAGCGGGATCAGGAACGTCACGAGCGCAACCTGGAAGCCGATCGCATGCAGCACGCGGCGCCCGACCGTGCGCGTCGTCGCCGCGCGCTTGCGCTCCCACGCCTCGAACGCGAGGTTGTACAGGAAATTGACGGTGACGCCCGTCGTCGAGATCATCACCCCCATCAAGCCGCTCGTCGCCACGCTCGCGCCGCTCAGCATGCCGAGCACCGACGATGCGATCAGGATGCCGAGCACCTCGAACATCACGACGTAGACTATGCGTCTCTTCAACCCTTGCATGACCATCCACCTTCTATCGAACAAGGTGGCGAGACTATCAGCGGGTAGTGCGTCCGCAAAAGTCAGGTCCTTTCAATTTTTCTGACAGGAGACCCGCGCATGCTGACCAGCGACCACATCGACATGCTGCTGACCGTCATCGACAAAGGCTCGTTTTCCGCGGCCGCGCGGGCGCTCGGCCGCACGCCGTCGGCGATCAGCATGGCGATCGCGAACCTCGAGGCCGAACTCGACCTCGTGCTGTTCGACCGTGCCACCCGCGAACCGACGCCGACCGCCGCGATGGCCGCGCTGCTGCCCGACGCGCGGTCGATCGCCGGGCAGTTGCAGGTGTTGCGCGCACACGCACAGCACCTGTCGGAAGGCGTCGAAGACACGCTGCGGCTCGGCGTCGCGGCCGAAATCGACCCGGCGCCCGTCGCCCGTGCGCTGATGGCGGTCGCCGCGAAGTATCCGGCGCTCGCCATCAGCGTCGTCACGGCGCCGCAGGACGCGATCGTCGACGCGCTGCATCGCACTGCCATCGATCTCTGTGTGGCGTACTGCGGGCTCGACCTGCATCCGCAGGAGCAGATCCACGCGCTGTGGACGGAAACACTCGTCGCGGTCGCCGCGCCGAGCCATCCGGCCATCGCCGAATGCGCGCAGCCCGAGGCGATCGAGCGGCTGTCCGGATTCCGGCAGATCGTGATCGCCGATCCGGAGCGGCCGCTGACCGACGTGCGGCCGTTGATCGGCAACCGCTCGTGGAAGGTGACCGACATGGCCACCGCGATCGCGCTCGTGAAAGCCGGACACGGCTGGGCGAACCTGCCGGAATCCGTGATCGGCCGATACGTCGCCGACGGCGAACTCGCGCCGCTCGTGTTCGCCAACATCCGCAACGGGCTGCCGCTGCCCGTGTACCTGCGGCGGCCGAAACACACGGGGCTCGGCAAGGCGGCGAGCGAACTGCTTCGCGCGCTGCGGGCGGGCCGCGACGCCACCTGATCGTTGCATGCGGCGGCCCGGCACGCGCTATCGAGCGCGCCGGGCCGCCCGCTTCCGCGTCGCCGCCTTGTTCCGGCCGGCGCCATCCGCCGTCGCGAACATCTTCATGTCGTGCAGCAAGCAGTTCAGCAACGTGTCGGCCGCCACGCCGAGCGGCCGCCCCATCTTCACCAGCAGGCGCGCCTTCGCGGAATCGAACAACGGATGCTCGATCGGCAGCGCGACGAGTTCGCCGCTCTCCAGCTCGCGATAAGCCGCAAACGCGCCGATCAGCGTGACCCCTTCATGGCGCTTGACGAAATGACGCAGCACCGCAAGCGAGTTGGTCGTCAGCGTCGGGCGGATCGGCAGGTTCTCCGTATAGGCGAGCATCTGCGCAACCTGACCGAGGCCAAAGGCCGGCGGCATCAGCGCGAGCGGATACGCGCCGAGCTCGTGCGCACGCACCGCGCCGCCGCGTACCGCGAACGGATGGCCCGCGTGGACGAGCGCCACCACCGGCTGCGACGACGTCGCGAGATACCGGATCTCCGGATGCGCGGGCGGGTTGTACGCCAGCCCGATATGCGCGCGGCTCTCGGCCACCTCCTGCAGCACGTTGTTGACGGGCAGCACGTCGACGATCACGTCGAGCTTCGGATAGCGCATGCAGAAATCGGTCAGCACCTCGTCCATCAGCACGTCGACATAGCCTTCGCTGGTCACGATGCGCACCTGGCCGGACTGCAGCCGCCGCAGCGCCTGCAACCGCTCCTCGAACAGTTCCTGCTGCGAGCGGCAACCGCGCCAGTATTCGAGCAGATGCGCGGCAGCCTCGGTCGGCCGCACGCCGCGCGCCTGGCGCTCGAACAGTTCGACGCCGATTTCCTCCTCGAGCAACCGGATCTGCCGCGTGATCACCGATGGCGCGGTGTTGATGCTGTCGGCTGCACCGCGGATCGAGCCGTGGGTCAGGACTTCATGAAAGTAGCGCAAGCGGCGCTGGTTCAGTTCGCGCATGGGGATTCCGGTTCGTCGCCTTGTGTTGCCTGTCGAGCAACATTAGCTCATGGAAGTTGCTCTTGCTCTGCTTTTTCGTCTCTCCGACGATGCAGCAACCGAGATCCCTGTTGCAAGTCGCCCACGTCACCGGAGACAGATATGTCCGCCGTTTCCTCCTTCCGCCATCCGGCGGCCCAGGACAGCGCCCCCGTGCAGGCCCTGTATCGCAAGCTGAACTGGCGCCTGCTGCCGCTCCTGCTGCTGTGCTACACGTTCGCCTATCTGGACCGGGTGAACATCGGCTTCGCGAAGCTGCACATGCAGAGCGCGCTCGGCTTCTCCGACGCCGCGTACGGCCTCGGTGCCGGCATCTTCTTTCTCGGCTACGTGCTGTTCGAGATTCCGAGCAACCTGCTGCTGCCCAGGATCGGCGCCCGCAAGACCATCAGCCGGATCATGGTGCTATGGGGCCTGACGTCGGCCGCCATGATGTTCGTGCGCGACGAAACCTCGTTCTACGTGCTGCGCTTCCTGCTCGGCGTGTTCGAGGCCGGCTTCGCGCCGGGGATGATCTTCTACCTGACGTACTGGTACAGCACGCGGCGCATGGCCGGCGTGATGGCGGTCGTGATGCTCGCCGGCCCGATCGGCGGCATCGTCGGCTCGCCGCTGTCGACCTGGCTGATGACCGCCTTCGACGGCGCACACGGTCTGGCCGGCTGGCAATGGATGTTCGTCGTCGAAGGCCTGCCGTGCGCGTTGCTCGGCCTCTTCGTCCTCAAGGTGCTGGCCGACCGGCCCGACGATGCGGCGTGGCTGACCGACCGCGAAAAAAGCCTGCTCGCGTCCGAGCTGCACACGCCTGCGGCCGGCCACCATGCGTTCGGGCAGGCGGCGCGCGACCCGCGCGTCTACCTGCTGGCGTTCGCCTACTTCACGATGATCTGCGGGATCTACGCGGTCAGCTTCTGGCTGCCGTCGATCCTCAAGGCGAACGGCGTGACCGACACGATGCAGATCGGCTTCTACTCGATGATTCCGTATATCGCGGCCGCGGGCGCGATGCTCGTGATCGGCCGACGCTCGGATCGACGCGGCGAACGCCGGCTGCACAGCGCGGTGTCGGCGCTGGTCGCCGCGGCCGCGCTGGCCGCCGCGACCTTCTCCGACGGCAACCTCGCGATCTCGCTCGTCTGCATGACGATCGCGACGGCGCTGACGTGGGCGGCCTATACCGTGTTCTGGGCGATCCCGTCGCAATACCTGACCGGCAACGCGGCCGCCGGCGGCATCGCGCTCATCAACACGATCGGCCTGATCGGCGGCTTCCTCAGCCCGACCGTCATCGGCGAGATCCGCACCGCAACCGGCAGCATGCAGGCCGGGCTGCTGGTGATCGTCGCCTTGATGATCGCCGGCGCCGTGACGCTGATCATGAACCGCCTCCCCGACGCGACGCACTGATCCACGTCGCCTCGCCCCATCGACCTCGTGCGGCGCCGTACCGCCGGCCCTGCCGGCAGGTGCGCGTCGCCTGCACCGACCGTTTTCCTGGAATCAGTCTCATGACCACACGCATCCTGATCGCCGGTTTCCAGCACGAAACCAACACCTTCGCCCCCACGCGGGCCGCCTATGCGAACTTCGAACGCGGCGAAGGCTTTCCGGCCATGGCACGCGGCGCGGACGTGCTCGCGCTGCGCAACGTCAACATCCCGGCGGGAGGCTTCATCAACGCGGCGGAGCGGCGCGGCTGGGCGTTGCAGCCGGTGATCTGGGCGGGCGCGAGCCCGTCGGCGCATGTCACCGAGGATGCATTCGAACGGATCGCCGGCGAGATCGTCGACGCGGCGCGGCGCGGCGACTTCGATGCGGTGTATCTCGACCTGCACGGCGCGATGGTCGCCGAGCATACCGACGACGGCGAAGGAACGCTGCTCGAACGCGTACGCGACGCGGTCGGCCCGGCCGTGCCGGTGATCGCGTCGCTGGACCTGCACGCGAACGTCACCGACCGGATGCTGAGCCATGCCGACGCGCTGGTCGCCTATCGCACGTACCCGCACGTGGACATGGCCGAGACCGGCGAACGCACGGCCGTGCTGCTCGAACGCCTCCTCGCCGGCGGCGCCCCGCTACGCCGCGCCGCGCGGCGGCTGCCGTTCCTGATCCCGATCAACGGAATGTGCACGCTGCTCGATCCCGCGCGCGAGATGTACGCGCGCCTCGCGGCGCTGGAGACGGACGGCGTCGCATCGCTGTCGTTCGCGCCGGGTTTTCCGGCAGCGGATTTCCCCGAGTGCGGGCCGGTCATCTGGGGCTATGGCGACGCCGACGCAGTCGACGCGGCCGTGCAGGCGCTGTACGACAAGATGCTGGCCGACGAAGCGCAGTGGCAAGTCCCGTTCCTGTCGCCTGACGACGCGGTGCGTGAAGCCATGCGGCTCGCGGAAGGCGCGAGCCGGCCGGTCGTGATCGCCGACACGCAGGACAACCCGGGGGCAGGTGGCGATTCCAACACGACGGGCCTGCTGCGCGCGTTGCTGCGCAACGGCGCGCAAGACGCGGCGCTCGGCCTGCTGTGGGATCCGGCCGCAGCCGCGGCGGCGGCGCGGGCCGGTGTCGGCGCGCGCATCGAACTGTCGCTCGGCGGCTCCGGCGTACCCGGCGACGAGCCGTTTCGCGGACACTTCGAGGTCGTCGCGGTATCGGACGGCGTGTGCCGCTACGACGGGCCGATGATGAACGGCATGCTGGCCGACGTCGGGCCGGTCGCGTGCCTGAGGATCGACGGCGTGCGGATCGTCGTCAGCGGCGGCAAGGCGCAGATGCTCGATCGCAACCTGTACCGCGTGGGCGGCATCGAGCCGGAAGCGATGAAAATCCTCGTCAACAAAAGTTCGGTGCATTTCCGCGCCGACTTCCAGGGCATCGCGCACGCCATCCTGATCGCGAAGGCGCCGGGACCGATGCAGGCCGACCCGGCCGACCTGCCGTGGACGCGGCTCGCGCGCGGCATCCGAACGAGGCCGATGGGCGACGCGTTCGCGGGCGCGTGACGCATGCGTATCCGCACCGCCTGAAGCATATTCGGCACCGCAGTCAAAGACCCCGTTCCGTCCCGAGTCCTGCTGGCTGCGATGCCGGATCGGTGCGGGCGGCGGGACGCCGTCCGCACCGTTGGAAGGTGCCGGCCCGGATTGACCGTTAGTTGCAACATGGTGATGGACGACATCACGCCATCAACGGGGCATTGCAATGCCCCCTTACCCGCCTCCCCCACCGATACATTCACGTGCTCAGTGTCCGCAACTCTCCACGCGCAATGCCCCAGGCGGTGCGCAGGAACAGGGCCGCGATCACGAGACTGGCCAATCCGAGCAGCACGGCAGCAATGGCATCCGCCGACGGGTGTTGCGCGAAGCCCGCATATTTCAGCGCCGCCACAGCAGACGCCGCCAGCGGAAAACTGACGGCCCACCACGACACGCGAAACGGGCAGCAACGGCCCAGATGCCACAGGCGTGTGACGAGCACGGCCAGCACGAAAAGCATCACCATGTAGAGGCCCGTGGCGAAATCGTCGATCACGCCCGTGGTGGCCACGTAGGCCGAAAATCCGACCGCAAATGGCGCGCACAGGATCAGGAGCGATGGCCGCATCGCATCGGGAAAGGGCTCGGCGAACATCAGGCGCGACACGATCATCGTGAACAACGGCACCGCGAAAAACAGGCCGACCGCGGTCCCGAATGCCATCAATCCGTGCATGCCGTGCGCCCAGCCCAGCGCGGGTGCAGCCAGCGGAATATCGAGCATGCCGACGACGGGAACGATCCAGGCCGGCGTGGCATGTTCGGGTTGCTGTCGTACGCTGATCCAGCGCATGACCATCCACCACGCGAGCAGCGTCATGCCCGCGGCGCCGATACACCAGAGAACACGCGCCAGCAGCAGATGCTTGTCCGCCAGCAACAGCGGGATCAACAGAAGACTGATCATCGGCGTGCCGAACATGTTGCCTGCGATCGGATGCGCGAATTCCGCGCGCACCCGGTCGGGATGAGTCGCCAGCTTCGCAAGATAGGCGACTGCGAGCGCCACGAATGCAGCCAGTGCGATCGTGCCGACCACCTGGGCCACCCACGATGGCGCGCCGAATTGAACCTGTGCGAACCGCCAGGCGACGGCCAGTCCGGTCAGCCCCATCACCGAACCGAAGAGGGCGATGGGCAAATGGGCGAGCGTACTGCCCGAATCCACGGCGGTGGATGTGGGGACGACGGTCATCATCGTGTTCTCCCGGAAAAAACGATCGACTCGGCTTGCGCGTCAGGCGCGGCAACCGCATCCCAGGCACGCGCGAAACAAGTCATGGCGCGAATCATTCGGCTAACGCGACACGTGTTCCGGTTCGGCATGATGTCCTTGAGCGGCGGTCGTGACGGAGTCGCTAGTATGCGCAGCGCGTCGATATCTTTTGCGCTATTCCGTCTTGATATTTAGCGAATTCGTCTCATGGATGCGCGATGACGACGGGCCGCGTCAGCGCAGCCCGATGAGAGATATCGACATGACCGTCGGCGCGACCGGTCCGACGCGACGTCCGGAACGATAAAAAACCCCGATCCGCGTCGCCACGGATCGGGGTTGTTCTGGCCGCGCTGGCAGCGGCGGCCGGACACGGGCCGTCATGCGCGTCGAATCGTCAACGCGCAGCGACCTCCGCCTTGCCCGTCGTCGCATCGCCGACCGCGGCAGCCGCCGGCGCCGCGCCCCATCCACCGCCCAACGCGCGGATCAGGTTCACGGTCGACACCGCCTGCGCGCCGGTCAGTTGGTTCGACTGCAACTGCGACTGCAGCACCGAGCGCTCGCTGTCGATCACGTCGAGATAGGCAACCTCGCCTTCCTGATACTGCGTGCGCGACAACGTCGCCGCGCGCCGCGACGCGTTGACAGCCGCATCCTGCGCGCGGATCTGATCGTCGAGCAGGCGCAGGTCGGCGAGATTGTCTTCGACCTCGCGGAACGCGACGAGCACCTGCTGCCGGTAGTTCGCGACCTGCTCGTCGTACTGCGCACGCGCCTGCTGCACGCCGGCCGCACGACGCCCGCCGTCGAACAGCGGCAGCGTCAGCGCGGTGCCCGCGAACGGCCCGAGCAGGAACGTGCGACTCGACCACATGAACAGGCTGCCGAGCGTCGACGCTTCATAGCCGAACGCCCCCGTGATGTCGAGCTTCGGGAAGTACGCGGACTTCGCGAGGCCGATCCGCGCGTTCGCGGCCGCCATCGCACGTTCGGCCGCCGACACGTCCGGGCGGCGTTCAAGCAGCGCGGACGGCAGGCCCGGCGGCACCTTCACCGCCACCGGCACGATCGGCGTTTCCTTGAACGCGAAATCCGCGGGCGCCTTGCCGAGCAGGATCGCGAGCGCATGCTCGGACGCTGCACGCCGGCGCGCGACGCCGACCGCATCGGCCTGCGCGGTCGCCAGCTCGTTCTTCGCGCGCGACACGTCGAGCTCGCTGATGTCGCCTTCGTTGAAGCGGCGCTGCACGAGCTTCAGTGCCTGCTCGCGCAGCTCCACCGTGCGGCGGTACAGATCCTGGTCGGAATCGAGCTGGCGCAGTTCGAAGTAGTTCTGCGCGACGTCCGCCTGCAGCGCGAGCTGCACCGAACGGAACAGCGCTTCGCTCTGCGCCTGGTCGGCACGCGACGCCTCGACGTTGCGGCCGACGCGGCCGAACAGGTCGGCTTCGTACGACACCGTGCCCTGCGCGCGCCACAGCGTCGCATTGGTCGGGCCCGTGCCCTGCGGCTGGAACTGCGACGCCGACGACAGCCCTTCGCGCGTCGGCCCGAAGCCGGCGCCGATCTGCGGGAACCATTGCGAGCGCGCCGAACGCGTCGCCGCGCGCGCTACCTCGACCCGCGCGGCCGCGGCCTTCAGGTTCTGGTTCGCGGCGAGCGCCTGCGTCTCGAGCGAATTGAGCACCGGGTCGCCGAACACTGTCCACCATTCGCCGCGATGCGCGCCGTCCGCCGGCTCGGCCGTCTTCCACGTGCCGGCCTGTTCGCCGGCAGCGAGCGTCGGCGCTTCCTTGAACGCGGCGGGCGTCGGCGCATCCGGGCGCTTGTAGTCGGGGCCCACCGCGCACGCGGCGAGCAGCGTTGCGAGCAGGGTGCTCGCGGCCGCCACCTTCGCGAAGCGCATCAGGCCATTCGTGTTGTGCAAGTTATTCATCTTCTGGTCCTCAAGCATCCGAAGCCGGCACGCCTTGGGACGGCACACCGTAGCCGGTCGAGTCCTTCCCGGCGACGTGGATCTTGCCGCCTGCGAGCGTGCGCAGTACGACGTAGAACACCGGCGTCAGCATCAGCCCGAACAGCGTCACGCCGAGCATCCCGAAGAACACCGCGACCCCCATCGCATGGCGCATTTCCGCACCGGCCCCCGTCGACGTGACGAGCGGCACCACCCCCATGATGAACGCGATCGACGTCATCAAGATCGGGCGCAGACGCAGCCGGCTTGCCTCGATCGCGGCCTCGAGCGGCGTCCTGCCGTCGTGTTCGAGTTCACGCGCGAATTCGACGATCAGGATCGCGTTCTTCGCCGACAACCCCACCAGCACCATCAAGCCGATCTGCGTGAAGATGTTGTTGTCGCCCTGCGTGAGCCACACACCCGTCAGCGCCGACAGAATGCTCATCGGCACGATCAGGATCACCGCGAGCGGCAGCGTCAGGCTTTCATACAGCGCCGCGAGCACGAGGAACACGAGCAGCACGCTGATCGGGAACACGTACATCGCCGAATCGCCTGCAAGAATCTGCTGGTACGTGAGGTCGGTCCACTCGAACCGCACGCCGCGCGGCAGCGTTTCATGCGCGATGCGCTCGATCGCGGCCTGCGCCTGACCCGACGAGAAGCCCGGCGCCGGGCCGCCGTTGATGTCGGCCGCCGTATAGCCGTTGTAGCGCACGACCATTTCCGGGCCGAACGTCGGCGTCACCGTGACGAGCGACGACAGCGGCACCATCTCGCCCTTGTCGTTGCGCGTCTTCAACTGCAGGATGTCGTCCGCGCGCTGGCGGAACGGCGCATCGGCCTGCACGCGCACCTGGTACACGCGCCCGAAACGGTTGAAGTCGTTCACGTACAGCGAGCCGAGATACACCTGCATCGTGTTGAACACGTCGGTCACCGGCACGCCGAGCTGCTTCGCCTTCACGCGATCGAGATCGACGTTGAGCTGCGGCACGTTGATCTGGTAGCTCGTGAACAACGGGCCGAGTTCAGGCGCCTGCTGCGCGCGCTTGATGAATTCGTTGGTCGCATCCGCGAGCCGCGCATAGCCGACCGCGCCGCGATCCTCGACCTGCATCTTGAAGCCGCCGAGCGTACCGAGGCCGAGCACCGGCGGCGGCGGGAACACCGCGACGAACGAGTCCTTCATCGCGCCGTACTTCTGGTTCAGCGCACCCGCGATCGCGCCGGCCGACAGTGCCTTGCCGTGCCGCTCCGAGAACGGCTTCAGCGTGACGAACACGATGCCCGCGCTCGAGCTGTTCGTGAAGCCGTTCACCGACAGCCCGGGGAACGCCACCGCGCTCTCGACGCCCGGCTGCTTCAGCGCGATCGAACCCATGTCGCGGATCACCTTCTCGGTGCGGTCGAGCGACGCGCCGTTCGGCAGCTGCGCGAACGCGATCAGGTATTCCTTGTCCTGCGCGGGCACGAAGCCGCCCGGCACGACCTTCGACACGAGCACGGTCGCGCCCACCAGCACGAGGTACACGCCGAGCATCACCGTCTTGCGCGACAGCACGCCGCGCACGCCGCGGCCATAGTTCTCCGCGCCGCGATGGAACACCTTGTTGAAGCCGCGGAAGAACCCGCCGAGCACGCGGTTCATCACGCGCGTGAGCCAGTCCTCCTTGTCGCCATGCCCTTTCAGCAGGATCGCGGACAGCGCCGGCGACAGCGTCAGCGAGTTGAACGCCGAGATCACCGTCGAGATCGCGATGGTCATCGCGAACTGCTTGTAGAACTGGCCGGTCAGGCCCGACATGAACGCGAGCGGCACGAACACGGCGACGAGCGTCAGCGCGATCGCGATGATCGGCCCGCTCACTTCCTGCATCGCCTTGTAGGTGGCCGCCCGTGCGTTCATCCCGCTCTCGATGTTGCGCTCGACGTTCTCGACCACCACGATCGCATCGTCGACCACGATCCCGATCGCGAGCACCATCCCGAACAGCGACAACGCGTTGATCGAATACCCGAACGCGAGCAGCAGCGAGAAGGTACCGACGATCGACACCGGCACCGCGATCAGCGGAATGATCGATGCGCGCCAGGTCTGCAGGAACACGATCACGACGATCACGACCAGCGCGATCGCTTCGAGCAGCGTGTGGACGACGGCCTTGATCGACGACCGCACGAACTGCGTCGGGTCATAGACGATCTTGTAGTCGATACCCGCCGGCATGTCCTGCTTCAGCTCGGCCATCGTCTTGCGCACTTCGTCCGAGATCTGCAGCGAGTTCGCGCCCGGCGACTGGTTGATCGCCATCGCGACGGCCGGCTTGTTGTCGAGCAGCGAGCGCAGTCCGTATTCGGATGCGTCGAGCTGGATCCGCGCGATGTCGCGCAGATGCGTGACGCCGCCATCCGGCGTCGTCTTCACGACGATGTCGCCGAACTCGTCTTCCGTCTGCAGACGGCCGCGCGCGTTCACCGACAATTGCAGCGGCGTACCGGGCAACGACGGCGACGCGCCGATCACGCCGGCCGCGACCTGCACGTTCTGCTCGCGGATCGCCTGCACGACGTCCTCGGCCGACAGCCCGCGCTGCGCGACCTTCTGCGGATCGAGCCACACGCGCATCGCGTAGTCGCCCGAACCCCACAGCTGCACCTGGCCGACGCCCTGGATCCGCGACAGGCGATCCTTCACGTTGATCAGCGCGTAGTTGCGCAGGTAGGTCATGTCGTAGCGGTTGTCCGGCGAGATCAGGTGGACCACCATCGTCAGCGTCGGCGAGCTCTTCACCGTCGTGATGCCGAGCCGCTGCACGTCTTCCGGCAGGCGCGGCAGCGCCTGGTTCACGCGGTTCTGCACGAGCTGCGTGGCCTTGTCCGGATCGGTGCCGAGCTTGAACGTGACGGTGATCGTCATGTTGCCGTCGCTGTTCGCCTGCGACTGCATGTAGAGCATGTCCTCGACGCCGTTGATCTGCTCCTCAAGCGGCGACGCGACCGTCTCGGCGATCACTTTCGGGTTCGCGCCCGGATACTGCGCCTTCACGATCACGGAAGGCGGCACGACTTCCGGATACTCGGAGATCGGCAGCAGGAACATCGCGATCACCCCGCCGAGCAGGATGATCACCGATAGGACTCCTGCAAAGATCGGCCGGTCGATAAAGAATTTTGAAATGTTCATGTGTGGCTCTGTCTGGTTGAACGCGGAGGCGAAGCGGCGGGCCGCTTACGAATCCGCCTTCGCCGGTGCGGCCGGCTTCGCGTTGTCCGCCAAAGGCGCGGACGGCGCGTCACCGCCCGTCATCGGGACCATGTGCGGCTTCACCTGTTCGCCGGGGCGCACGCGCTGCGTGCCGTTCACGACCACGCGATCGCCGGCCGAGAGCCCGCTCACGATCACGCGCCGGTTGCCGTGCTGCATCCCCTGCTGCACTTCGCGATACGACACGCGGCCCTGCTGATCGACGACGAACACGAACTTCTTGTCCTGGTCGGTGTTGATCGCCGCGTCGTCGACGAGCAGCGCCTCGTGCGGCGCGCTGCCGCCCACCTTCACGCGTGCGTAGAGGCCCGGCACCAGCGCGCCATCGGCGTTGTCGAAGCGTGCGCGCACGCGGATCGTGCCCGACGACGTGTCGAGCCGGTTGTCGACCGAGTCGATCTCGCCGCTGCGCGAGTAGCCGGTTTCGTTCGCGAGGCCGAGCTCGACCGGCACCTTGCGGCCGTTGCGCGCGCCGTTGATGTATTGCAGGTAGGTCTGCTCGTCCGCATCGAACGATGCGTAGATCGGCGACACCGACACCAGCGTCGTCAGCGGCGCGGCCGACGCGCCCGCCGACACGACGTTGCCGAGCGTGATTTCCGCACGCGACACGCGGCCCGCGACAGGCGCGGAGATCCGCGTATAGCCGAGGTTGATGCGGGCCGTTTCGAGCGCGGCTTCGGCGGCCTTCAGGTTCGCCGTCGCCTCGCGCGCCGCATTCTGCTTCTCGTCGTAATCGCGCTTCGCGATCGCGTTGTCGCCGATCAGCCGCTGCGCGCGCTGCCAGTCGGTCTGCGCGTAGCCGTTGCGCGCCTGCGCGGCCGCGAGCTGCGCAGCCGCGCGATCGGTTTCGGCCTGGTACGGGCGCGGGTCGATCACGAACAGCACGTCGCCCTTCTTCACGAGCGCGCCGTCCTTGAAGTTCACCGCGACGATCGTGCCCGACACCTGCGGGCGCACGTCGACCTTTTCGACCGCTTCGAGGCGGCCCGAATAACTCTGCCAGTCGGTCACGGTCTGCGGCACGACGGTTGCAACGTCGACTTCGGGCAGCGGCGCGGCCGCTTTCTCCGGTGCGTTCGCGTTCACGCGCATCGCGCCGAACGTTCCAAGGCCGACGACGGCGAGCGTCACGATCGCCGCTGTCGCGATTCGGGAACGGGAGGTGCGTAGGATGGCCATGTGGATCTCCAGTAAACGTGGATTGGTTTTGCTTATTCGGAACGGTTCGGCTGGCGCGCCTGGAAGCGGCACTGGAGAAAGCGCACGGCTTCCTCGAAGGCGGCTTCGTGCGTCGCGAGCGCGGCGTGCGTGATGTCCGGATAGCGGATCACCTGCGTGAGCACGCCCGACGAGATCAGGCAGCCCGCATATTTCTCCGCTTCGACGTGCAGCACGTCGTTCTGCGCGGTGACGACGAGCGTCGGCGGCAGCCCCGCGAGGCGCACCGATTCGAGCGGCGCCGCGTACGGGTGCATGCGTTGCGCGGCCTGCGGCAGATACGCGCGATAACAGGCCGCGCATTCGCGCGCGGTGATGTCGGAAGCGAGGCGCTCGGCGTCGCCGATGCGCGTCATGCTGGGGTCGAGCATCGGCCCGAACAGCGCCTGCGCGACGATCGATACTTCCCCGCGATCGCGCGCGATGAACGCCAGGCAGTTCGCAAGCTGGCCGCCCGCGTCGTGGCCCGCGACACCGATCTTCTTCGGGTTGCCGCCGAATGCGCGGGCGCGCGTCGCGGCCCACACGGCCGCGCGATACGCATCCTCCGGCGCAGCCGGAAACGGAAAAGCCGGCGCGAGCGAATAATCGACCGACACTACGAGAGCTGGTAAGCGTTCTGCTAAAAAACGCGCGGCGAAATCGGCGTCTTCGAGCGAACCGCGGACAAAGCCGCCGCCGTGGAAATAAAGCACTACTGGCAACCCGGTCTTGTCCGGTCGCCGATAGAGGCGCAGCACGATGTCCTGCGCGTAGCCCGGAATTTCCACTTCGGCTACCGTCAGCGCCGCGCCTGCCGTGGCTTGCACGGGCAACGCGGCCTTCAGGAATTTGCTGAATTCAGAAGCGTCCATGACGATGCAGCATCCATTTCGAGATGGAACGAATTCTGGGTCCGGCAGACATTGGGATAAATGCCTATAATCCGGCAACACAATTCAACGCCCCCGAACAATCCGAGGCTGCGTTTACCCACGAGGTAGCGCAGCCTTCTTATTCGGGAGGCTCATTAGATTGCGGAGGTTGTGATGGACCGGCTTCAGGCCATGCAGGTGTTTACTCGCGTCGTCGATACAAGCAGCTTCACCAAGGCAGCAGAAACGCTCAGCTTGCCGCGAGCGTCCGTCACGACGATCATCCAGAATCTCGAAGCCTTCCTCGGCGTGCGGCTGATGCATCGGACCACGCGCCGGCTGTCGCTCACGCCGGACGGCGCCGCGTACTACGAACGATGCGTGCGGATCCTCGCGGACGTCGAGGAAACCGAGGCGAGCTTCCAGGCGAACAACCGGAAGCCGCACGGAAAGTTGCGTATCGACATGCCGGGTTCGATCGGGCGGCTGCTCGTGATTCCGTCGCTGTGCGAATTTCATACGCGCTATCCGGACATCGACCTGCAGCTCGGCCTGTCCGACCGGCCGGTCGACCTGCTGCAGGAAGGTGTCGATTGCGTGATCCGCGTCGGCGCACTGCAGGACTCGTCGCTCGTCGCGCGCCGGGTCGGCCTGTTCGAATGCGTGACGGTCGCGTCGCCCGACTATCTCGAACGCCACGGCGAGCCGCAGACGATCGACGACCTGAACCAGCACAAGGCCGTCAACTACTTCTCGAGCCGTACCGGCCGCACGATCGACTGGACGTTCCTGACCGACGGCAAGGAAGTCGAGATGAAGATGGAAGGCATCGTGTCGGTGAACGACGCGGATGCGTACGTGACCTGCGGGATCGAAGGCTTCGGGCTGATCCAGCCGCCGCTCTTCATGGTGCTGCCGCATCTGCGCGAAGGCCGGCTCAAGGAAGTGCTGCCCGGCGTCAAGCCGCTGCCGATGCCGATCTCGGTCGTGTATCCGCACAGCCGCCATCTGTCGCCGAAGGTGCGCGTGTTCGTCGACTGGGTCGCCGAAGTGTTCGACCGCTGCCCGCTGCTGAGCGGCAAGGGCTGCCTCGACGCGACCTGCAGCAAGCGCACGTTCGAGGAAGCCGAACGCGCACCGGTGCTCGACACGCCGGTCATCAACGAATGGGTCGCGTAATCGGCTCCGGGCGACCGAACTGCGCGCCTGAACTGAGCAACTGAACCGCACGCGCGGGCTGAGCAGCCCGCGCGTCGCCCCGCCTCCGCGCCACGTTCCAGCCCGGCGCACCTGATCCTTCCCGAATCCGCAGCAAACCTTTGTGCCAGGCGACGCAATCGTCCGCAGGCGTCGTCGCGCGCCGTCGCCGCACCCGTGCGAGGCCCGCTGCAAGCGGGTTCGAGCGATTTCCGCATAACCCTGCCAGCCGTACGGATGTCGATTGTTCCACTGACACGACAATTCAATTCGCATCTGCCGCATTTATCGCGACGGAACAGATACCTAGAGTAAACCCTGTCGCGCACCTCGTTGCGCATCGAACAGATCCCGCTTGATGGGACCGGAGTAAGCGCGCTAGCGCCAGCTCCGAATTCTAGGAGTTTCGCCATGAACCGCCGCCATCTTCTCTCCGCCCTCGCCCTCGCGCTCGCCGTGTCCGCACCGGCCTTCGCCGATTCGGGTACGCCGCATGCCGGCGACTACGGCAACACGTCGTGGTACTCGCAGCACTACGGCCCGCGTACGCGCGCCGAAGTGAGCGCGGAAGTCGAGCAAGCACGCAAGGACGGCACGCTCGCGTACCTGCGCAAGGCCAATTCGTATCCGCAAGGGCTCGAACTGGCGCAAGGCCCGTATCGCTCGATGCCGGAAAGCAACCAGCTCGCCGGCGGGGGCCGGTAAACGCGCAACGCCGCGCAGCGGGTTGCCCCGTGCGCGGCGTCGCGATTTCCCTATCGACGACTCGCCGAGTCAGTCAGTTAGATAGTTAGTTGCAGGAGCACATGATGAACGATCAACTCCCTTCGCCGCTCGATCACTGGGACGACACCACGCCGGTGTGGACGCCGTTCCGTTCGGCCCCGCAAGCGCACTGACCGCCGGCTGAGTCGTTACCCGGCCCTTAGCGGCGCGGCACCCCGTCGCGCCATTCGCCCCAGTGCGTCACGATGTCCTGAACGAGCGGATTGCCCGCGCGGTACAGGTTTTCGGTCGCCGGGGCGAAGCCGCCCTGGTCCGCGTAGTTCAGCAGGTTGTCGGCACTCGTCTGCCCCGCATACGGCCGGTCGAAATCCGACCCCGTGCGCAGCAGCGCGACGCGCGACAGGTCGACCCGCTTCACGCTCGCCGCACGCTTGAGCGCTTCATACGTCGCGTTGTCTTCCTGCGCGGTCATGCAGTAGGTGCCCTTGCCGTCGGTCAGGATCTTGGTCCACTGGCGCGCGCGCTCGCCGATCAGCGTGCCCGAGAACCACGTGTTGCCCGATGACGTGTCGCACTGAATCACCGTCGGCGGCCGGTTCGCCGGCGCATACGTGAACTTCGCGCGCGCGGCCTGCGCCTGCGCGCTGTCGGCGAGCACCACATTGCGCGACAGCGCGACCGCGGCGTCGGTCAGTTGCGGGTTGAGCTGGAACACCTCGGTGCGATAGTCGAGCGGCGGCTTGTCGTTCGGGCTCTTGGTGTTGATGCCGAGGAAGCCCGTATTCCAGCCGGCCGGAATCTCGCGTGCATCGAGCTCCCACTGCAGGCTGAAATCGACGAGGTATTTCGACCACGCGGCCGAACCGATCGTGCCTTGCGCGGGGTCGACGCCCGCGATACCGGAGATCAGGAAGTACGTGCGGCGCAGATCGAAGCGCTGCGAGAACGTGAGCGCCATGATCGTCGCCGACGCGTTCGCATAGCCCATGCCGGTCGTGACCACGCACACGTCCTGCTTGTTGCAATGCACGTTCGGGTAGTCGGGCGACAGGCCGGGCACGGCGATGTCCCGCCACGGGCCGAGCCGGTCGAGCCATGCCTGGCCCTCCGGACCGAACATCGTGATGATCATGACCTTGACCGGGCGGCCCTGTGCACCGGTCTCGGCGAATGCATTGTTGCCCGCGTCGTTGCCCTGGTTGTCCTGCGCGATCGACGGCGCAGTGGCACAGGCAGCGAGCGAGAATGCAGCGGCGGAAAGAATGGAGCGAGTCAGCATCGGCGTTCCTTGTTTCGATGATGTTGGGTGAGAACGGCTCTCGGAGACTGCGCGACGGAGTATAGAACGGGCATGCGCGATGCGGAACCCGACTACGAAACGGCAGCGATGGTGCCGTACGGACGCAATGCACGCGCAAAGCGTGATGCGCATCGCCGACATTCGAGCGCAATTGCGCAGCAATCGGCATCCGCCTCATGCAACACCATCAGGAATGCTATCGAGTTGACCGACTTTCCCGCCGTGCCCGCACGGCCGTCCTCCGCCAACCGCTACAACCGCGCCAGCCCCGCGACCCCGTAACCCAGCACGACGAGCGCCGCCACCACATGGCTCGCCGCGAGCAGCCCCGGCGACCTCACGATCCGGCCGATCACGCTGCCGCCGAACGCGAACACGAGTTGCCCCGCGAGGCTGCCGGCAAACACGCACGCGGCGCCGAGCAGCCAGTGCCGATGCGCACCGGCGGCGGCCGTTGCATAGCCGTAGAACAACAGGATCGTGAGCGGGTTCGCCAGCGTGACGAAGAACATCGATGAAAACGGACGGCTGCCCGGTGGCCGTGCGTCGCCGTCGAGCGTGCGGCGGCGATCCCGCAGCGCCTGCCACAGCATCCGCGCGCCCATTGCGAGCAGCACGAGCGCGCCGACCAGACGAAACAGCGACAGATGCGCGGCGAGCGTGCTGGCGAGCATCGCGCCGAGCGTGAACGCGACGACCGCATAGCAGCCGTCGGCCGTCGCGACACCCACCGCCGCGCGCACGCCGCTTGCGGTGCCGGCGCGCATCCCGTAGTTCGCGATCATCAGCGCAACGGGCCCGACCGACAGCGCGATCATCAGCCCGAACAGGAAATCGTTCATCGGTCGTCGATGCCTTCGATGGAAGGCATCGATTCTAGCGACCGCAATCGTTCAGGTGTGGCGAATCAGCGTCACGCGACATCGACGCGCGCAGGCCCGTCCGCCATCTCGCCGATCACGCCCGCGCGGTCGAAGCCGTCGGCACGGAAGCAAGCGAGCACGTCATCGACGGCCTCGGGCGCGCACGCGACCAGCAGGCCGCCCGACGTCTGCGGATCGGTCAGCAGCGCCTGCGCGACGGGTGGCAACGTGTCGGCCAGCTGGACGTCCGCGCCGTACGCGGCCCAGTTGCGGCCCGACGCGCCGGTGAACACGCCGTCGGCGACGAACGCCTCGACGCCCGTGAGCCACGGCAACGACGCATAGTGCACGCGTGCGGTGAGGTGCGCGCCACGTGCCAGCTCGAGCGTATGGCCGAGCAGCCCGAAGCCCGTGACGTCGGTCAGCGCATGCACGCCCGGCAGCGCGGCGAGCTCGGCGCCCGGCCGGTTCAGCTTGGTGGTCGTCGCGACCATCTGCGCGTAGCCCGCGGCGTCGAGCTGGTTCTTCTTCAGCGCGGCGGACAGCACGCCGACGCCGAGCGGCTTGCCGAGCACGAGCACGTCGCCCGCACGGGCGGCCGCATTGCGCTTCACGCGCGACGGATGCACGACGCCGATCGCGGCGAGCCCGTAGATCGGCTCGACCGAATCGATCGAATGGCCGCCGGCGACCGGAATGCCGGCATCCGCACACACCGATTCGCCGCCGCGCAGCACGGCCGCGATCGTCTCGTGCGGCAGCACGTTGATCGGCATCCCGACCAGCGCGAGCGCGAGGATCGGCTTGCCGCCCATCGCGTAAACGTCGGACAGCGCGTTGGTGGCCGCGATGCGGCCGAAGTCGAACGGATCGTCGACGATCGGCATGAAGAAGTCGGTGGTCGCGACGATCGCCTGCTCGTCGTTGAGGCGATAGACGGCCGCGTCGTCGGACGTCTCGGTGCCGACCAGCAGATCCGGGAACAGGGCAGGCGGCGTCGCGCGCTTCAGCAGCTCGGACAGCACGCCCGGCGCGATCTTGCAGCCGCAGCCGCCCCCGTGCGACAGGCTCGTGAGGCGCGGAACGGCAGGCTGGGCTTGGGTGGCTTCGGTCATGGTCGGCATCCGGTGAATAACAACACGCCATTATCGACAATTCCGTGCGAGCGCGCCCGATACCCACATAATGACGGCGCTCCCGCCCCCGTCCGCCCCTTCGCCCATGGACCACCTCTTCATCGGCCTCGTGCTGTGCTCCGCGTTGCTGCACGCGATCTGGAATGCCTTCCTCCACGTCAGCGAAGACCGGCTCGTGCAGCTCGGTACGATGTCGCTGCCGTATTTCGCGTTCGGCGTCGTCGGCGCCGCGCTGCTGCCCGCGCCGGCGCCCGCCGCGTGGCCGTACATCGCCGCGTCGGCCGCGCTCGAGGTCGCGTACTGCTTTACGCTGGCGCGCGCGTACCGCAGCGGCGAATTCGGGCAGATCTATCCGATCGCGCGCGGCATCTCGCCGCTGCTCGTGTCGGTGCTGGCGCTCGCGATCCTGCACGAGCGGCCGACGCCGTTCGGCTTCGCGGGCATCGCGCTCGTGTCGTTCGGCATCATGTCGCTCGCGCTGCGGCGCGGCTTCCGGTTTTCCGGCGAAGGCGTGCCGTTTGCGCTGCTCACGGGCGTGTTCATCGCCGCGTATTCGATCTGCGACGGCATCGGCTCGCGCGTATCCGGTAGCGCGCTCGGCTACATCGCGTGGGTGTACGTGCTGTGGAGCGTGCCGCAGTTCGTGCTGGTCTGCGCGGTGCGTGGCGGCCCGCGCGCGGTGCTCGGCTCGCGCACCGCGCTCACGCAGGGCGCGATCGCCGGCACGATCTCGCTCGCCGCGTACGGGATCGTGATCCTCGCGTACCGGTACTTGCCGGTCGGGACGGTATCGGCGCTGCGCGAAACGAGCTCGATCTTCGCGGTGGCGATCGGCTGGCTCGTGATGCGCGAGCGACCCGGCGCGCAGCGGCTCGCCGCGTGCGCGCTGGTGGTGGCGGGCGCGGCGCTGATCCGGCTGTAAGCAGAAAGCGCGCGCCCGCGGCCTGCCGCCGCGTCAGAACTTGTGGCGGATGCCCGTCACCGCGACGATCTGCGTGCGCGTGCTCGACGGATTCGAGATCCCTTCGATCGCGGCCACCGTGTTCGATGAAGCGCGCTGGTAGAACGCGTTCACGTAGATATCGGTGCGCTTCGACAGGAAGTACTGCGCGCCGACGCTCGTCTGCAGGTAGTGCGAGCTCGGCTTCGGCCCCTGCGACGCGAGCACCTGCGTATAGGTTTCGCCGAGCGCGAACTGCAGCGCGGGCGTCATCAGGTAGCGCACGCTGCCCTCGTAGTTGTTGAAACGCATCGCGCCGCCCGTCTGCAGGTTGAACAGCGAGCTCGTGTACAGCAGCCCGAAGGTCGCGGCGCCCCATGCATACGCGCCGCCCGCGCCCCAGATCTGCTGGCGCGTCACCCCCTTGATGAACGTGTAGTAGTTGTCGGACGCGGCCGCACCCGTCGTGTCGATGGCCGGATGATCGACGCGCACGTAGGCCGCGCCGAGCTGCAGCGGGCCGTTCTCGTAGCTTGTGCCGACGCTCCACACGCGGTTCTGCGCGAACGACGTCGAATTCGAGAACCCGTACAGGCCGACCGCGCGCAGCCCGTACCACGTGGGCGTCTGGTACTGCACCGAGTTGTTGGTGCGGAACGTGTTGTTCAGGTCGTCGGTGTCGAACGGATGCAGCGCGTACTGCGTGAGCGCGGTGGTCGCGCCGATCTGCAGCGGCTCCAGCACTTCCTGCGCCGCGTTGTACTGGCGGCCCATCGTCAGCGTGCCCCAGCGGTCGTTTTCCAGCCCGACGTACGCGCGGCGCCCGAACAGCCGGCCGCCCTGGCTCGCCGCGCCGCTCTCGATGTTGAAGCCGTTCTCGAGCCGGAACACCGCGCGCGTGCCGCCGCCGAGGTCTTCCTTGCCGAGCAGCCCGAAGCGCGTGCCCTGCTCGTTGCCGCCGGTCGCCTGCCACGCGGCGTGGCCGTTCTGGTTGTTCGTGTACGTGATCCCCGAATCGACGACGCCGTACAGCGTCACGCTCGACTGCGCGTACGCGTGCGTCGCACCCGCCGCCATGGCGATACCCGCCAGCGCGACCGCCATCCCTTTTCGCTTCATCTCCGACCCCTTTTATCGATTGAATATGGGGAGCGATTTATTTCGCTCGAAACGTGTTTTATTGAATAAAACATCGTCTTATTCATTGTCGAATTCAGCGATTTGAAGCGTCAAGCGATGCCAAAAATCCCACACGATCGTCAAATACCGATGAATCCCAATGTGTTTCGAGGAATGAAACAGGCCCAATAACGACGGGCATTACAGGCCGATCGCGGCGCGTAATCCCGGTGTCGCAAAAAGCCCTTGACCGCGATTTTCAGTCGTTGTGAAATATTGATACGCTGTTTTAATCATTAAAACAAACGAACGAGACGCCTCGAGAAACTAGGTAAAGAACCTGATCCCCATGCTGACGTTTAATTGCAACAACGCGACTGCCGGCGCATCGCCCGCGCATTTCATCGCGACACCGACGGTGCCGGCCCTGCCGATCGTCGTCGACTCGCCGCACAGCGGCATCGCGTATCCGCCGGACTTCGCCACCGTCGCACCCGACGACGCGATCCGCACGACGTGGGACGCGTACATCGACGAACTGTGGGCAGGCACTCCCGCGCGCGGCGGCACGCTGCTCGGCGCGACGTTTCCGCGCGCGTACATCGATCCGAACCGCGCGGAAACCGACATCGACGCAACGCTGCTCGCCGAGCCGTGGCCCGAGCCGCTGTCGCCGCAGCCGTACACGCAGCGCGGGATGGGGCTGATCCGGCGCGACGCGCTGCCCGGCGTGCCGCTGTACGACCGCAAGCTGTCGCTCGCGGAAGTGCGCCACCGGATCGACGCGTACTACCTGCCATATCGCCGCGCGCTCGCCGGCATCGCCGAGCCGCTGCATGCCGCGCACGGCGCGCTGTGGCACATCGACTGCCATTCGATGAAATCGCGCGGCAACGCGATGAACATCGACGCGGGCGCGTTGCGGCCGGACGTCGTCGTCAGCGACCGGCGCGGCACGACCGCCGATCCGGCCTTCACAGCGTGGACCGCGCAGTGGTTCGCCGATGCCGGCTATCGCGTGCAGATCAACGACCCGTACCAGGGCGGCGACCTGCTGACCGCGCTCGCCGATCCCGCACGGCAACGCCACGGCATCCAGATCGAATTCAACCGCGCGCTGTACATGGACGAGACCGCGTTCGCGAAACACGCGGGCTTCGCCGCGCTGAAGCGCTCGGTCGACGCCTATCTCGACGCGCTCGCCGACTACGTCCGCGCGCACATCGCGCCGCAGGGAGACCCCGCATGAC
The DNA here is from genome assembly GCF_017104865.1 of Burkholderia sp. Ac-20349. Taxonomy (NCBI): domain Bacteria; kingdom Pseudomonadati; phylum Pseudomonadota; class Betaproteobacteria; order Burkholderiales; family Burkholderiaceae; genus Burkholderia; species Burkholderia sp. Ac-20349. Next base: position 40,324 of record NZ_JAAGPM010000023.1, on the reverse strand, counting down.
GACCTACATCGTCGACGCCGTCGACAGCGCACTGAAGCTGCTGACCTATGTAGCCGAGCATCCGAACCTCGGCGTGACCGAGCTCGCGTCGCAACTCGGCATCAACAAGTCGCGCACGTACCGGATGCTGTGCACGCTCGAACTGCACCGCTTCGTCGTGCAGGACCCACGCACGTCCACCTATGCGCTCGGCCCGCAGGCGTTCGTGATCGGCGTGGCCGCGTCGCAGCAGAACGCGCTCGTGCGCGCCGCGCACCGGCACATGCTCGCGCTCAACCAGGCGATCAACGAGACCATCGTGCTGCGCGTGCGCGAAGGGCTCGAATCGGTGTGCGTCGCGCGTTGCGAAACGACGCACGCGGTGCGCACCGTCGGCGCGGTCGGCAACCGCCGGCCGATCAATTTCGGCGCATCGGGCAAGGTGTTGCTCGCGTTCGCACCCGACGCGGTGCGCGACGAATATCTCGCGCAACTGCGCCGGAACGGGCAGGCCGACGACCCGGCGAAGCTCGCCGGCGAACTCGACGCGGTCGCGCGCAAGGGGTATGCGGTGAGCAGCGGCGAGGTGACGCCCGGCGCAGTCGGGATCGCGGTGCCGGTGCGCGACCTCACGGGCGCGACGGTCGCATCGGTCAGCGTGACGGGGCCCGAAGTGCGCGTGAGCCATGCCGACATCCCCGACTATCTCGAACGCCTGCAGGCGTGCAGCCACGCGATTTCCGCCGAACTCGGCTACGTCCCGGCGCGCGCCGCGCTGCAACCGGCCTGACGGCCCGCTTCCCTCACCGACGAGGATCCGATGCCCGCCTCTTCCCCGAACCCGACCGGCGCGCGCGCCGCCGACGCCACTGCGATCGCGGCCCCGGCCGATGCCTCGACCGACAACGTGGCCGACAGCGCAACCGGCGACGCATCGGCCCACGCCGATCGCGCACCCCATCCGCACGGCCGGATGCTGCATCCGGTCGTGATGATGCTGTGGGTGCTGGCCATCGCGATCGCGCTCACGTGGAGCGTCGATTCCGGCCGCTTCGAGCGCAACGGCCGCCTCGTCGTGCCGGGCACCTATCACGTGGTGCCGAAGACCACCGCGCTTGCGACGCTCGTCGCGCCGGCAGTCAGCCACAGCACGCCCACGCATGCGATGCCCGCGAGCCTCGTCTCGGCGTTCGTCGCGATACCGGAAGGATTGCTGAAGAATGCGCCGCTGATCGTGATGGTGATGTTCGTCGGCGGGATGTTCGGCGTGATGCGGCGCACCGGCGTGGTCGATGCGGGCATCGACCGGCTGTTGCAGCTCACCGGCAACAACGCGTATCTGCTCACGCCGCTGCTGATGATCCTGATCGGGCTCGGCAGCACGCTGCTCGGCTTCATCTCCGAGTACCTCGTGATCATTCCGATGGTCGTCGTGATCGCGCGGCGCCTCGGCCTATCGGACCTGTTCGCGGTCGCACTCGTCGCGCTCGCCGCGAAGATCGGCTATATCGCGTCGGTCACGAACCCGCTCGCGCTGGCCGTCGCGCAGCCGCTCGTCGGCGTGCCGCTGTTCAGCGGCGTCGCGCTGCGCGCGGCCGTGTTCGTCGTCTTCCTGACGATCGGCATCCTGTACCTGCTGCGCTACGTGCGCAGCACCGGCTATCGCGCCGGGCAGACCGCCGCCGGCCACGCCGCGCACGCGGCCGCGAAGCTGTCGCTGCGCCACAAGGCGACGCTGGCCGTGTTCGCTGCGGCCGTCGCGATGCTGATCTACGGCACGCGCGAACTGAAGTGGGGCAACGTCGAGCTGGCGGCGTTCTATACGTTCGTGAGCATCGCGACGGCCATGATCGGCGGGCTCGATTCGCGCAGCGCGGCCGATGCGTTCGTCGACGGGATGAAGAACATGATCCTCGCGGCGCTGCTGATGGGGCTCGCCGCGTCCGTCGAGCTGCTGCTGCAGAACAGCCTCGTGCTCGACACGCTGATCAACTTCTTCACGCGAATGGCGGACGGCCAGTCGCCCGTGTGGGTCGCGAACGGGCTGATGGGTGTGCAGATGGTGCTCGACGTGTTCATTCCGTCGGTGTCGGGCAAGGCTGCAGTCAGCATGCCGATCATCGGGCCGATCGCGCAGCTGTCGGGCGTAAGCGGCCAGACCTCGGTGCTCGCGTTCGTGCTCGGCGGCGGCCTGACGAATCTCGTCACGCCGACGTCGGGGATGCTGCTCGCGTATCTGGCAACGGCACGCGTCGATTTCGGTGCGTGGATCCGCTTCGTGCTGCCGCTGTTCCTGACGCTGCTCGCGCTATCGTGCGTCGTGCTGACGTTCGCGGTGTGGATCGGGTATTGAGGGTCGGGGCCGCCGTGAAACGCGCATTCTCTCCGCCCTGCGGAGAGAATGGCTCGATCGGCCATCAACCGTGTGCATCACGACGCCATGCCGCCGCTGGATGCGCCGTTCAAGCCACCTCGACCGCCCCGCCGAACGCCCGCTCGTCGATCGCCTCGGCGAGCGTTGCGAACGCGGTCGCGATCTCGTCCTCCGGCACGCACGCATAGCCGAGCAGCAACCCTGACGCCGCGCGCTCGCGATCCGCGTAGTAGCCGGACAGCGGCCGCACGACGATGTTGCGTTCGAGCGCGGCCTGCGCAACCGCGCGATCGTCGACACCCTCCGGCAACTGCGTGACGAGATGCAACCCCGCATCGCTGCCGAGCGCGTGCAGCGTGTCGCCGTAGCGTTGCGCGACCGCGTCGAGCAGCACTTCGCGGCGCTGCCCGTACAGCGTGCGCATCTTGCGGATGTGCGACACGAAGTGCCCTTCCGCGATGAATTCCGCGAGCACGGCCTGCTGCAGCAATTGCCCTTCGCGATACAGCTCGGCGCTCGCGGTCGCGAAGCTTTCCGCGAGCGGCTCCGGTGCGACCAGGTAGCCGACCCGCAGCCCCGGGAACAGCGTCTTGCCGAAACTGCCGACGTAGATCACCTGCCCCGACGTGTCGAGACCCTGCAGCGACGCAAGCGGCCGGCTGCCGTAGCGGAATTCGCTGTCGTAGTCGTCCTCGATGATCCAGCAGCCGTGCTGGCGCGCGTATTCGAGCAGCATCCGCCGCCGCGCGAGGCTCATCACCATGCCGAGCGGATACTGGTGCGACGGCGTAACGAGCATCAGCTTCGGCGGCTCCGCGAGATCGGCGGCCGACGGCGCGATCCCTTCGTCGTCGACCGGAATCGGCCGCGTCGTCAGCCCCGACACGTTCAGCACGCTGCGCACGCCCCAGTAGCACGGATCCTCGGTCCAGATCGCGTCGCCCGGGTCGGTCAGCAACCGCACCGCGAGGTCGATCGACTGATGGATGCCGGTCGTGATCACGATCTGCTCGGGCGTGCAGCGCACCGAGCGCGACGTGCGCAGGTAGTCGGCCAGCGCCTCGCGCAGCAGCGCGAGCCCGCCGCCCGGCGCGTAGGTCAGCAAATCGGGGCGCAGCCGGCGCCAGTACTTGTTGTGCAGCCGCGTCCACACGCGCGCCGGAAATCGCGACACATCGGGCACGCCCGGCATGAACGCGCCGCCCTGCCGCTTCGACACGCCGGCGCCTTCGACGAGCCGCGTGCCACGCGCGGACAGCCGCCGCGCCGACGACAGCACGAGCGCCGGTCGCGCCGCGGCCGCGTCGGGCGGTGCGCCGACGATCTCGTCCGGCGCGCTGTCGGCCACGAAGGTGCCGCGGCCCGTCGCCGAATTCACATAGCCTTCGAGCGCAAGCTGTTCGTAAACCTGCGTGACCGTGTTGCGCGCGATCCCGAGCTCGGCCGCGAGCAGCCGCGACGACGGTACGCGCGTGCCGGCCGGCAGTTCGCGCGACAGGATCGCCTGTTGCAGCAGCCGGTGAAGCTGCCGGTAGATCGGCTGTTCGCCGCCGCGCACGAGGCGCTGCGCCAGCCAGTCCGACAACACGCTCGCGCGCATGATTGGCTCCTGTATATTTATTGAAATGGCTCTGATTGTCAGAGCCAAATGTGATTATAGTCGCCTCCATGGGCTGCCAACGCGCCCGATTCCCTACTCACCGGAAAGAACATCAAGGAGATGACCGTGAAGAATGCCGACCTGCTGGCCCGCAAGAACGCCGCCACCCCGCGCGGCGTTGGCGTGATGTGCGAGTTCTACGCAGCCCGCGCCGAGAACGCGGAACTGTGGGATGTCGAAGGCCGCCGCTTCATCGATTTCGCCGCCGGCATCGCGGTGCTGAACACGGGCCACCGCCACCCGAAGATCGTCAAGGCGATCTCGGATCAACTGAACCTTTTCACGCACACCGCTTACCAGATCGTCCCGTACGCGTCGTACGTCGAGCTGGCTGAAAAGATCAACGACCGCGCACCGGGCGACTTCCCGAAGAAGACCGCGTTCTTCACGACCGGCGCAGAAGCCGTCGAGAACGCAATCAAGATCGCACGTGCAGCGACCGGCCGCCCGGGCGTCATCGCCTTCGCGGGCGGCTTCCACGGCCGCACGATGATGGGCATGGCGCTGACCGGCAAGGTCGCTCCGTACAAGCTGAACTTCGGCCCGTTCCCGGGCGACGTGTTCCACGCGCCATACCCGAACGCCGTGCACGGCGTGACGACCGCCGACTCGATCAAGGCGATCGAGATGCTGTTCAAGGCCGACATCGATCCGAAGCGCGTCGCCGCGATCATCTTCGAACCGGTCCAGGGCGAAGGCGGCTTCAACCCGGCGCCGGCCGAGTTCGTGCGCGCGCTGCGCAAGATCTGTAACGAACACGGCATCCTGCTGATCGCCGACGAAGTCCAGACCGGCTTCGCGCGTACCGGCAAGCTGTTCGCGATGCAGCACTACGACGTGCTGGCCGACCTGATCACGATGGCGAAGAGCCTTGCGGGCGGCATGCCGCTGTCGGGCGTCGTCGGCCGTGCGGACGTAATGGACGCGGCAGCGCCTGGCGGCCTCGGCGGCACGTACGCGGGCAACCCGCTGGCCGTCGCATCGGCACACGCGGTGCTCGAGATCATCGACGAAGAGAAGCTGTGCGAACGCGCGACGCAACTCGGCGACGTGCTGAAGGCGAAGCTGAACGCACTGCAGGCCGACGTGCCGCAGATCGCCGACGTGCGCGGCCCGGGCGCGATGATCGCGGTCGAGTTCCTGAAGCCGGGCTCGGGCGAGCCGGATGCGGACTTCACGAAGCGCGTGCAGGCGCGTGCGCTCGAGCGCGGCCTGCTGCTGCTCGTGTGCGGCGTGTACTCGAACGTCGTGCGCTTCCTGTTCCCGCTGACGATTCCGCAAGCCGTGTTCGACGAAGCACTCGTGATCCTCGAGGAAGTGCTGAAGGAAACGGTCGGCGTGCCGGCCTGAGTTCCCGTCGACTTCAATTGAATGCGCCGCCGCCGTCTTCATGACGGCGGCGGCCGTTTCATCCGTCCTTTTCGAAGCAGGTGATTCATATGAGCACTGTTCAGGAAACCCTGGCACTGAAAGACCCGTCGCTGTTCCGCCAGCAGGCGTACGTCAACGGCGAATGGCAAGGCGCGACGAACGGCGAGACGTTCGAAGTCCGCAACCCGGCAACGGGCGGCCTGCTCGGCACCGTGCCGGCGATGGGCACGGCCGAGACGCGTCACGCGATCGAAGCCGCGAACGCCGCATGGCCGGCGTGGCGCAAGAAGACCGCGAAGGAACGCGCGGTCGTCCTGCGCAAGTGGCACGACCTGATGATGGAAAACGCCGACGACCTCGCGCTGATCCTGACGACCGAGCAGGGCAAGTCGCTGGCTGAAGCGAAGGGCGAAATCGGCTATGCCGCATCGTTCCTCGAGTGGTTCGCGGAAGAAGGCAAGCGCGTGTACGGCGACACGATCCCGACGCCGGCGAGCGACAAGCGCATCGTCGTGACGAAGGAAGCGATCGGCGTGTGCGCGGCGATCACGCCGTGGAACTTCCCGGCGGCGATGATCACGCGCAAGGTCGGCCCGGCGCTCGCCGCAGGCTGCCCGATCGTCGTGAAGCCGGCCGAGGCAACGCCGTTCTCCGCGCTCGCGATGGCCGTGCTGGCCGAGCGCGCGGGCGTGCCGGCCGGCGTGTTCAGCGTCGTCACGGGCGACCCGAAGGCGATCGGCGGCGAGCTGACGTCGAACCCGATCGTGCGCAAGCTGTCGTTCACCGGCTCGACGCCGGTCGGCCGCCTGCTGATGTCGCAGTGCGCGGCAACGGTCAAGAAGGTGTCGCTGGAGCTCGGCGGCAACGCACCGTTCATCGTGTTCGACGACGCGGATCTCGATGCGGCCGTGCAGGGTGCGATCGCATCGAAGTACCGCAACAGCGGCCAGACCTGCGTGTGCACGAACCGTTTCTACGTGCATGAAGCCGTGTACGACCAGTTCGCGCAGAAGCTCGCGGCGGCCGTCGGCCAGCTGAAGGTCGGCCGCGGTACGGAGCCCGGCGTCACGCAAGGCCCGCTGATCAACGAAGCGGCGGTGCTGAAGGTCGAGGCGCACATCGAGGACGCGCTCGCGAAGGGCGCGACCGTCGTGACGGGCGGCAAGCGCCACGCGCTCGGCCACGGCTTCTTCGAGCCGACCGTGCTGACGGGTGTCACGCCGGCGATGAAGGTCGCGAAGGAAGAGACGTTCGGGCCGCTCGCGCCGCTGTTCAAGTTCGGCAGCGACGACGAAGTGATCCGTCTCGCGAACGACACCGAGTTCGGCCTGGCCGCGTATTTCTACAGCCGCGACATCGGCCGCGTGTGGAAGGTGGCGGAAGCGCTCGAATACGGGATGGTCGGCGTGAACACGGGCCTGATCTCGAACGAAGTCGCACCGTTCGGTGGCGTGAAGCAGTCGGGCCTCGGCCGCGAAGGCTCGCACTACGGCATCGACGACTACGTCGTGATCAAGTACCTCTGCCTCGCCGTCTGACGGTTCAGGGCCTGGCGCGCCAGCGACAGGCCCTGACCGCCCGGCCGGAACCGGGCGGTCCGACGCGGGCCGGTGTCCCTCTCCGCCGTGCCTGCGTCATCTTGATATGCGCGATGTCGCTCCGTTCTGCGCACGCGATTTCGACGCCGTATCCGCCGATACGTCATATCGCGCACGAATTTCGTTCAAGTCTCATTTCCCATTTCACAGCAAGTCGCTAGGTTGAGCGCTCCGCCTCGATCCGGGTTGCTCGCGTATGCACACCTCACCTGACGGTCCGGCGTACAAAGAGCCCGCAAGGCGTACGGGCGGGTGACCTTCCCGCCGCACTCCTGGCATCGCTCCGCGTGCTCATCCAAACACGCTCACCGTTTCCACCACGCGCATCGCCTGCTGCCTCAGGCGCACCGATGCTGCCGCTTTCTGCTCGATCACCCTTCGCACCGGTTTCGATGGCCGTTTCACACCATCAAATTAAGTCGGACTACGAACCAGAAATCGTACTCGTTCTATAGACAGCGAAAAGCTCACCGGCCATTGTCTATGGCTTGTCCCCACACAACGCATCCGGGTCGATGGAAGAAGAACATGCGCCGGTTATCTCCGTTGAAGATGCCGCGATCGGTCAATGCGCGATGCATGACTCGAAGTCAGCCGAACAGGTCCTTACCAACTTCAATTGAGGATATAACCATGAGCCGACGGGCAGTGAGGATCGGCGACCCGACGACGACAGGCGGAATCGTCATCAGTGGTTCGTCAGATATGCTTAGCGAAAACAAGACCATCGCCGTAAATGGCGACAAGGCGACATGTGGAAACTGCGAGGGGATGTTTCCGATAGCTGGCAGCGCGGTGGGCGTGATATCCAACGGGCGATGTATGGCTTTGGAGGGCGACGCGGTGCTCTGCCCGTGCGGACAAAACCTTCTCATATCCGGCGGCGATTGCACGTTCTTTTACGAGGACGACGATGGCCACGGCGACGGCGACTACTACGCGGCAAACCCAACCACCACGCTTTCTTCGTTCGGGCCCAGGCGATATGGGCCTGCATCTGGCATCCATGACGAACAGTATGTGTTACGCGAGGCGGACAGCGGGCGACCTCTCGCGAATGTCCGATATCGGATTCGCCTATCGTCCGGAAAGATATTCAGCGGCGTGACAGACGCGACAGGCCACACGCAACGCATCACATCCGCGTATGCGGAATCGATCAAGTTCGAGATCGCGAGGAACGGAAATGTCGAATCCTGACGACTACGTGCTGGTACACGACACGGCCATGACGAACACAAGGCCCGGTTCCAAGGTGTATGTCGATATCAACACGAAGCCGATTTGCCCGAACATGAGCAATGAAGCGTTCAGAAAGATCGTGATGCGCGCGCGCGATGAAGCCGTCCGTCTGATTAATTCCCGTATTGCAGCACTAGCAAGATGGGACGCGAACGAACAGGCGCGCGTCACCACCTATTTTGGACGTGCTGATGCGCAGATTCGCAACACGTTATCGGCCGGTCTTCCACGATTGCGCTCCGCGATGCAAGAGCTAGTGCCAGAAAAAATTGTCCGATGGGACAGCGAAACCGGCAAGAATCTATCTTGCACAGTCGTACCTGACAGCGGTCAAAACCGTGCTGCCGTTTGCAAGCCCCACTCCAATAAACGAGTCGTTGCTATCTATTCGTCATTTTGCAGCGACCCGTTTGGCGAGTTGTATCATGAGGCGCAGATAAAGGTGCTAATTCACGAATGCACCCACTTCACCGACACATTCGATGCAGATGACGCCATGTATGGAAATAGCGAATCCGGAATGAAATTTTTTGCGATGAACAACCCGGACCTCGCCATTAATAACGCCGACAGCCTCACCGGATACATAGCAACCTTTGACAAGACGATCGAATAATGAATAAAAATTCTTTCAGATCCAGCGTTGCAGTCTGCGCGCTCACGCTGTCGTCAATGCTATTGACCTCAGCGGTGGCGTGCACGATCGGCGAGGAAGCACGTTTGCAACTTCCGCTCAACACGACCACGCTTTCCAATGCAGACAGAGTAACGATAGCCGATAGCGTTATCGAGGCAAAAAAATGGCCGAATGTTGAAATTCAAGCAATAATCATTGCAGGCGCTTTCGTTTACGAGAGGAACATCGAAAAACTGAAGGATATGCGTGGAGAAAACGCAAAGGAATATTTGCAACAACTTGGGATCAGTACCGATCACATCCTCATCGACAAAAAGACATTTTCCGATGAAATGATTACGCGACGACCGGACGGCACAATAAAAACAAATCAGCTCATCGTGGAATTTACGCCGATATGTAAAGGCAGCTGCGCATGGATGTGTGACGACCCTCGCGTGAAGCCACACAGCAAGCTCATCAATCGCTGACCACGGAGCGCCCGCGTATGCGGTGTTCTCATTCCAAAATGCCAGCAGTGTCGCCGGGTACGATATCGACGGTGACTCAGCTCGTGACCGCCCTCACGCTTGCGTTGAGTTGCGCACACACGGCGTTCGCCTGTGACGGCGCATCGAACATGCCCGCCCACTACATCGACATTGCTTTTAATGCTGATTCGAGCACGATTTCTTCGACTGAACTGTCGAGATTGTCCGCATGGTCGAGCGACATGCACAAGCGCTTTCCGATCATAGATACGGTATGGCTGATCGGACTGGCCGAACAAACCGAACTCGACGCGCAACAACTTGCAACGCGACGAGCGGAAAACGTGATGGCGGTCCTGGATCAGCATTCGATCCGTGGCGAGAAAAGCGCCTTGGCTGGGAAAATTTTCAAACCGGACGAGTTCAACCAATCCGGGCGACGCGTCGAAGTGAACGTTGGTCCGGGTTGCCCCAACCACTGTTGCCCGAACCTCAATCCCAAACCCAAGGTGCAATGACGTAGACGGCCAGCGCAGCGCGGGCCGTCTACGTCCCGCACCACACATCACCGAAACACGTTCACCGCCTCCACCAGCCGCGTCGCCTGCTGCTTCAAACTCTCCGACGCCGCCGTGCTCTGCTCGACCAGCGCTGCGTTCTGCTGCGTGATGTTGTCCAGATGCACGACCGCCTGATCGACCTGCGCGACCCCCGTGCTCTGCTCCGCCGTCGACGAGCTGATCTCCGCGATCAGGTCCGACACGCGCTTCACCTGCGTGACGATGTCCTCCATCGTCTTGCCCGCGCCGTCGACGATCCGCGCGCCCGATTCGACCCGTTCGACGCTCGCGCCGATCAGCGTCTTGATCTCCTTGGCCGCGTTTGCGCTGCGCTGCGCGAGCGCCCGCACCTCGCCCGCAACCACCGCGAAACCGCGCCCCTGATCGCCGGCCCGAGCGGCCTCCACCGCCGCGTTCAGCGCAAGGATGTTGGTCTGGAACGCGATGCCGTCGATCACGCCGATGATGTCGGAGATCTTGCGCGAACTCGCAGTGATGTCGTTCATCGTCGTGACGACCTCGCCCACCGCCTGCCCGCCGCGCTCGGCCGCGTCGCTCGCCGACACCGATAACTGATTCGCCTGCAGCGCCGTTTCCGCGTTGCTCGACACGGTCGCCGTCATTTCGGCCATCGACGCGGCCGTCTGCTGCACGCTCGTCGACGCCTGCTCGGTGCGCGCGCTCAGATCATTGTTGCCCTGCGCGATCTCGTTGCTCGCGCGCTGCACGTTCAGCACCTGTTCGCTCACGTCGTCCACGAGCCAGCGGAACATCAGCCCGAGCTGGTTGATCGTGCGCAGCGTCATGCCGATCTCGTCGACGCGATTCATCGCCACGCCGCTGCGGCTTTCGCCGGTCGCGACGCGCAACGCCTGGTCGCGCAACTGCATCAGCGGCCGCGCGATCTGCGCATCGAGCCACAGGCCCGCCGCCGCCGCGGCACCAGCCGCCACCGCAGCAAACGCGGCGAGCGCGCCGCCTTGCAGTCCGCATGCCCAGCCGCCGGCCACCACCACCGGCGCGAGCACGCACAGCGACGCATGAAGCCGCGCGCGCACCGACATCGTCTGGAACAGCGACATGAAGCCGGTCAGGCCCTTGCGGACAATCAACCCCTTGTGGAAATGCCGGTTGCCGGCGTTGCCTTCGCGGAACGCCTTGTAGAGCGTCTCGGCAGCGGCGATCTCGTCGCGTGATGCCTTCGTGCGCACCGACATGTAGCCGGTCGGCTGCCCGTTGCGCATCACCGGCACCGTATTCGAGCGCACCCAGTAGTGATCGCCGTTCTTGCGGCGGTTCTTCACGAGCGCGGTCCACGGCTCGCCGCCCTTGAGCGTCGCCCACATGTCGGCGAACGCCTCCTTCGGCATGTCCGGGTGCCGTACCACGTTGTGCGGCTGGCCTTCGATCTCTTCGGGGGAAAATCCGCTGACCTGGATGAATGCCGCGTTCGCGTAGGCAATGTAGCTGTTCGCGTCGGTGGTCGACATCAGCGTCGCGTCGTCGGGAAAATCGAATTCGCGTTGCGTGACGGGCTGGTTGTTGCGCATGGTGTGGAGCTCCGGGTAGCGGATCTTGCGCCCGCTTGTCGATTGATTCTCGACCCCGCGCATTGCGGTCGATCCGCATGCGCATTGGTCTGGCTCCTGCGCTTTCGGCAAATTCGGCGAAAACATTATGCCGTATTCGGGTAAATATGCATTAAAAATGCATCATCTTGTTTTTACCAAACAATTCGTTTATGGATGAAACTAAACACCAGGCCGGGCAAGGGTTTGACGGCCACTCATCAAATTATTCCTGACTTGATCATCCCGACTCGATTCAACGCATCGACACACAATCCCAAATACGAATATTTCTCGTTTGGCTCAATGTGCTGGAATCGAAAAGCCTGAATGCGCATCGCGCGCGTCAAACAGGATGCAACGCTTGGGCGCGCACATCGTATGCGCGCCCCGACGATCACCGGAACACGTTCACCGCATCCACGAGACGCGTCGCCTGCTGCTTCAGGCTCTCCGATGCCGCCGTGCTCTGCTCGACCAGCGCTGCGTTCTGCTGCGTGATGTTGTCCAGATGCACGACCGCCTGGTCGACCTGCGACACGCCGGTGCTCTGCTCGGCCGTCGACGAGCTGATCTCGGCGATCAGATCCGACACGCGTTTCACCTGCGCGACGATGTCCTCCATCGTCTTGCCCGCCTCGTCCACGCGCCGCGCGCCCGACTCGACGCGGTCGACGCTCGCGCCGATCAGCGTCTTGATCTCCTTGGCCGCGTTCGCGCTGCGCTGCGCGAGCGCCCGCACCTCGCCGGCGACCACCGCGAAGCCGCGTCCCTGTTCGCCCGCACGTGCCGCCTCCACCGCCGCGTTCAATGCAAGGATGTTGGTCTGGAACGCGATGCCGTCGATCACGCCGATGATGTCGGCGATCTTGCGCGAGCTGGCGGTGATGTCGCTCATCGTCGTGACGACCTCGCCCACCGCCTGCCCGCCACGCCCGGCCGCCTCGCTGGCCGACATCGCGAGCTGGTTCGCCTGCAGCGCCGTCTCCGCGTTGCTGTCGACAGTTGCCGTCATCTCGGCCATCGACGCGGCCGTCTCCTGCACGCTCGACGCGGCCTGCTCGGTGCGCGCGCTCAGGTCGTTGTTGCCCTGTGCGATCTCGTTGCTCGCGCGCTGCACGTTGTGCACCTGCTCGCTGACGTCGTCGACGAGCCAGCGGAACATCAGCCCGAGCTGGTTGATCGTGCGCAGCGTCATGCCGATCTCGTCGACGCGGTTCATCCGCACGCCGCGCCGGCTTTCGCCGGTCGCGACGTTCAGCGCCTGGTCGTGCAGCCGCTTCAGCGGACGCACGATCTGCGCATCGAGCCACAGGCCGGCCGCCGCCGCCAAGCCGACCGTCGCCGCGGCAAAACTCGCGAGCCCGCCGCCGGCCAGCCCGCATGCCCAGCCCGCGCCGACGACCGCCGGCGCGAGGACACACAGCGCCGAATGCACGCGCGCGCGCACCGACATCGTCTGCGACAGCGACGCGATGCGCAGCAGCCCCGTGCGGATCACCAGCCCCTTGTGGAACCGGCGCTGGCCGGCCTTGCCTTCGCGAAATACCTTGTAGAGCGCCTCGGCGGCGACGGTCTCGTCGTGCGGCGCCTTCGTGCGCACCGACATGTAGCCCTGTGGCTCGCCGTTGCGCATGACGGGAATCGCGTTCGCACGCACCCAGTAATGGTCGCCGTTCTTGCGGCGGTTCTTCACGAGCGCGGTCCACGGCTCGCCGCGCCTGAGCGTCGCCCACATGTCGGCAAACGCTTCGCGCGGCATGTCCGGGTGGCGCACCACGTTGTGCGGCTGGCCGACGAGTTCCTCGTTCGTGAAGCCGCTCACCTGCGCGAACGTCGTGTTGGCGTAGGTGATGATGCTGTCTGCATCGGTCGTCGACATCAGCGTGACGTCGTCGGGAAAATCGAATTCCTGTTGAGTGACGGGCTGGTTATTGCGCATGCAAGGCTCCGAAAGGCGGATCTGTCGTCCGCGCCGCGCTGAAATCACGCTCAGTAGCCGAAAAACGGTTTATCGCTTTACGACGGTCTTCATCTAGCTGTCGGCACATCGGGGAAAAACCTTACCCTTTTCTCGCATAAAATATTCAATTCGGCCGCCGCCATGATTTCGATCAAATGATTCGGCAATAATCGCCGCGCGTATTCATCCGCCCGTCACGCCACGCAGCCCGAACCCGCCGAGCGACATATCAATGCCGCCGACCGTTACACGCGGCGAAACGATTCCGTCTACCCCGCTCCATTCACCCGGCATTCGAATTCAATGAAAAAGGCATGGCACGAACTGAACCGGCTGTCCTGGAATAGGGCGACAGTCGCGCATAACAGTCATAAAGGCGATCAGGCCGCGTTTTTCCGCAAAGGCGGCTCGACGCTCTTTCCGGAAGAACGTGAGCTGCTCGGCGACGTCACCGGGCTGCGGCTCCTGCACCTGCAGTGCAACGCGGGGCAGGACACGCTGAGTCTCGTGCGCGACGGCGCGCATGCGACGGGCATCGACATTTCCGACGAAGCGATCGCCTTCGCCCGGCAACTGTCGGCCGACGCGGGCCTGCCCGCGCGCTTCGAGCGCGCCGACGTGCTCGACTGGATGCCCGAGGCTGCCGCGCGCGGCGAGCGCTTCGATCGCGTGTTCACGTCCTACGGCGCGATCTGCTGGCTGTCCGACCTGCACGCGTGGGCGCGCGGGATTGCCGCGCTGCTCGCGCCGGGCGGCCGTTTCGCGATGGTCGAGTTTCATCCGTTCGCGCTGTATTTCGACGCACACTGGGCGCCGCGCTACGACTATTTCAAGACCGACGCGACCGAGGAGCCGGCGGGCGTCGGCGATTACGTCGCCGCATCCGGCACGGGGCTCGGCGCACAGCACGACCATCCGGGCGTCGTCGATTTCGCGAACCCGCATCCGAGCTACGAGTTCATGTGGGGCATCGGCGAGGTCGTGAACGCGCTCGTGTCGGCCGGGCTCGCGATCGACCGCCTGACCGAATATCCGTATGCGAATGGCTGGAAGGGCTTCGACGGCATGCGTGAGCTGGACGGCCACCGGATGGTGCCGCCCGATCACCTGCCGCGCCTGCCGCTGATGTATGCGATCGCCGCGCACCGGGCGGCCGCATGACGCGCCGCACCGCCGCCGAACGCGACGCGCTTTGCCCACGCCCGCTCGCACGCGACGAGGTGCCGCTCGTGTGGACCATCGACCGGCGCGAGATCATCGAGCACCTGTATGTGCTGCGCGACGGCGCGCTGCATCTCGTGCCCGAGTTCTACGACGTCCGTGGCTGGCCGGATGGCGAAGCCGACCACTACACGCCGATCCTGCTCGACTGTCACGATCGCGGCGGCTGGTGCGTCGGCATGTTCGACGGCGCACGGCTCGTCGCGGCGGTCGTCGTCGACAGCCAGCCGCTCGGCCCGCACCGCGACATGCTGCAGCTGAAGTTCCTGCACGTGAGCCGCGACTGGCGCGGCTGCGGGATCGGCGAGCAACTCTATCGCGCGGCCCGTGAACAGGCGCGCGCGATGGGCGCCGCACGCCTGTATGTATCCGCGACACCGTCGCAGCGCACGATCGACTTCTACCTGCGACTCGGCTTCACGGTCAGCGCCTCGCCCGACCCGGCGCTGTACGCGCTCGAGCCCGAGGACATTCATCTGGAAAGCCCGGCCGCCTGACGCACCGGCACGCGGGTGAAGCGTAGAATTTCCCGCTTTGCCACCGCCGCCATCAGCCATCGGCCATCGTGGCATCACGGAGAGCGAAATTGCAGAACGAAGCGCAGCCGCCAGCCATGCCGAAGATCCTCGTCAGCATGTGCGTGGTCGGTCATCCGGTCCGTTACAACGGCTCGGCCAAGACTGCCGCGCACGACGCACTCGAACGGTGGCAACGCGAAGGGCGCCTCGTGCCCGTCTGCCCCGAACTGGCCGGCGGCTTCAGCGTCCCGCGCCCGCCCGCCGAAATCGCCGGCGGCGAATCGGGGCAGCAAGTGCTGTCGGGCGCCGCGCGCATCGTTGACGTGAACGGAACAGACGTGACGGCGCCGTTCGTATCGGGTGCGCACACCGCACTGGCACTCGCGCGCACGCACGATTGCCGCTTCGCGATCCTGGCCGACGGCAGTCCGTCGTGCGGCAGCACGTTCATTTATGACGGGAGCTTCGAAAACCGGCGGCATGCGGGCGCCGGTGTCACGGCGGCATTGCTGCGCGAGCACGGTATCGAAGTGTTCGCGGACACCGAGATCGACGCGCTCGAGGCGCGCCTCGCGCAGTTGTCGCAGGCCGGTTAACGACAATGCGCGGCACGAGAATCCTCGTGCCGCGCATCGTTTCGTATATGGCGAAGCGGTAACCGCGCCGCTTCGCCGCGAGACGCGGATCAGACGCGTTCGATCGCGATCGCGATGCCCTGGCCGACGCCGATGCACATCGTGCACAGCGCAAAGCGGCCGTTCGTGCGATGCAGCTGGTACATCGCGGTCGTCACAAGACGCGCACCCGATGCGCCGAGCGGATGGCCCAGAGCAATCGCGCCGCCGTTCGGGTTCACGCGCGGATCGTCGTCGGCGACGCCGAGCATGCGCAGCACCGCGAGACCTTGCGAGGCGAACGCCTCGTTCAACTCGATCACGTCGAACTGGTCGATCGTCATCCCGAGCCGGGCGAGCAGCTTCTGCGTGGCCGGCGCGGGGCCGATGCCCATCACGCGCGGCGCAACGCCAGCCGTCGCAATCCCCAGCACGCGGGCGCGCGGCGTCAGGCCGAAGCGCTTCGCGGTTGCTTCGTTCGCGAGCAGCAGCGCGGCGGCGCCGTCGTTGACGCCCGACGCGTTGCCGGCCGTCACCGAGCCGTCCGGGCGCACGACACCCTTGAGCTTGGCCAGCGTTTCGAGCGAGGTCTCGCGCGGATGCTCGTCGCGCGACACGATCACCGGATCGCCCTTCTTCTGCGGAATCGTGACCGACACGATTTCCTCGGCGAGCGTGCCGTCCTGCTGCGCACGCGCGGCCTTCTGCTGGCTGCGCAGCGCGAACAGATCCTGGTCGGCGCGGCTGATGTTGTAGTCGACCGCGACGTTCTCGGCCGTCTCCGGCATCGAATCGACGCCGTGCAGCTGTTTCATCAGCGGATTGACGAAGCGCCAGCCGATCGTCGTATCGTAGATGTCGGCCTGGCGCGCGAATGCGCTCGCGGCCTTGCCCATCACGAACGGCGCGCGCGTCATGCTCTCGACGCCGCCCGCGATCATCAGCGCGGCCTCGCCGGACTTGATCGCACGGGCGGCCACGCCCACTGCATCCATCCCGGAACCGCACAGGCGGTTGATCGTCGAACCCGGCACGCCCTGCGGCAGCCCGGCGAGCAGCGCCGACATGCGCGCGACGTTACGGTTGTCCTCGCCGGCCTGGTTCGCGCAGCCGTAGATCACGTCGTCGATCGCCGTCCAGTCGACGTCGCGGTTGCGCTCGACGAGCGCCTTGAGCGGCACCGCGCCCAGGTCGTCGGCGCGCACGCCGGACAGTGCACCGCCGTAACGCCCGATCGGCGTACGGATCGCATCACACAGAAAAGCTTCGGTCATCAGTGTCTCCGGTCCCAGGACAGGCTGGGGAATGAACAGGGCGCCCCCCTTGCATTGCCCGCCGGGATGCGCTTAAATGTTCTATATACGAACATAAGATCGTGTATCGAACGTTCAACGCATCATAGGGAGTGCGGGGACGACCTGTCAAGCGCCCGGTCCGCCGGGCGGTTGGCGTGTCAGGCCCCATGCGCTATCTTCTCGGCTGCACGATATTCCCATCGCTCATGACAACCGAAGACACTCAGACGAAACCCGGCGACTCCTATGTCCAGTCGTTCGCGCGCGGCCTCGCGGTGATCCGCGCATTCGACGCGGCCCGTCCGGAGCAGACGCTCACCGAGGTTGCCTCGGCCACCGGGCTTACGCGCGCGGGCGCGCGCCGGATCCTGCTTACGCTGCAGACGCTCGGCTACGTCGAAGCCGACGGCCGGCTGTTCCGGCTCACGCCGAAGATCCTCGAGCTCGGCTTCGCGTACCTGACGTCGATGCCGTTCTGGAATCTCGCCGATCCCGTAATGGAGCAACTGTCCGCGCAGATCCACGAAAGCTGCTCGGCGGCCGTGCTCGACCGCACCGAGATCGTCTACGTGCTGCGCGTGCCGACCCGCAAGATCATGACGATCAACCTGTCGATCGGCAGCCGGCTGCCCGCGTACTGCACGTCGATGGGCCGCGTGCTGCTGTCCGCGCTCGACGATGCCGCACTCGACGAAACGCTCGCGCAAAGCGGCATCCGCGCGCACACGCCGCGCACGATCACCGACCTCGGCGAACTGAAGGCGGCGATCGCACAGGTGCGCCAGCAGGGCTGGGCCGTGGTCGACCAGGAACTCGAAGTGGGGCTGATGTCGTTGTCCGCCCCGATCCGCAACCGGCGCGGGCAGATCATCGCGGCGATGAACATCAGCGGCAACGCGCAGCGGCATACCGCGAAGCAGATGGTGAAGGAGTTTCTCGGGCCGCTGCAGCAGGCCGCGCAGACGGTGTCGGAGCTGGTGGCACGGCGGGGGTGAGCGCAAGCTGTCACACTCGGCGACGATGAAACCGTCGCCGCCCCGCTGGTTCTTCGACAGGGGCGGCGCGGCATCGCCTCCCGGCATCGTCGTTAGTACCCGCCGGCAATGATGTCGTTCCGACGCAGATCGATACCCTCCGCAAAAACCAACGTGGCCAGGCGTATCGGAGCGCGCCGCTATCGTCGCAGCGGCCTGACGCGAGACTCCAGCATGCGTCGCGTGTTCTCCAATTCTCGTTGCAACAACTCGGCATCCGGCAGCATGGTTCGATAGTTCGCTGCCATGACCTTGGTGGGCAAGCCCTCCAGCGCATACCGCGCGAGTGCGTGCCCTTTGTCGGCGCAGAGGATCAGCCCCACCGGCGGGTTCTCCTCGGGAAGCGTCCAGTGCGCCTTGGCGTAGTTGCAATACAGGTGCATCTGGCCCACGTCCGCATGGGTCAGGCTGCCGAGCTTCAAGTCGACGATGACGAGACAGCGCAGCCGGCGATGGAAGAACAGCAGGTCCACCCGATACCAGGTCTGGTCGATACGCAACCGGCGCTGACGCCCGACAAAGGTAAATCCCTCGCCGAGCTCGATCAGAAGATCTTCCAGCCGCGCGATCAGCGCACCTTCAAGGTCGGACTCCGAATACTCGTCCTTAAGGTCCAGAAACTCCAACACATAAGGATCTTTGATCGCATCGTCGGGCGTGACGGCGTCCGCGGGCTTGCGTACCTTGCCCTTGACCAGCATCGAGGCCTTGTCCTTGGACAGCGCCGTGCGCTCGTAGAACTGGCTGCCGATCTGCCTGTCGAGCTGGCGCACGCTCCATCCCCCACGCAGCGCTTCGGCCTCGTAGAACCGGCGGGCCTGGTCGTCCTTGACCGACAGCAGGCGCACATAGGCCGACCACGGCAGTGTGAAGCACTGCGCCAGTTCGTCGAGCCTCCTCGGGTATACCGGCGCATGGGATGATTCGCCAGACACTGTCTGGCGAATTGGCCAGGTCAGGAAGAATGACCGCATCTGCTGCAGGTTCTGGCGACTGAACCCGCGACCGAACCGCCCAGTGAGATCGTTCGCCAGCCGCTCGATCAACTGCTCGCCGTATCCCGCACGCCGCCTCCCTTGCTGCTCGGCCTCCACGATGCGGCGGCCAATTTCCCAATAACTCGCCGTCATCAGCGCATTGACTGTGCGGGCCGCCGCATGGCGCGCGACTTCGAGCAATTCGACAATGCCACTATGGACGCCGGCATAGCCGGCCGGCACGACAGCTTGTTTCGCGGTTGTCATGGAAAGCGTCCTGTTGCCCATGCAGTCACCTTTGCGGAACACGGAGGTGACCACGCCACACAATTTAGTGACGGGGCAAGACTCGGTCTATCTGACACGAACGAAATTGCGCTGCGCCTGTAGGACACCATACCGCTCACATGCCGATCACCATGCTCATTCGCACCGGCACCGTGCTCGTCCCACGCTCGCCGCGCCTCATGCCGCCTCGGCGAACGCATCCGCGCCGCGCACGTTCAGCGGTGGCACCGAGGGCTTCAGAGTTGGCGACAACGAGCGGTTGAGCAAGCGCCGGATACCCGCCGTCGACAGCGACTAGCCACCGCCCGCTCAAACCAGTGGTTGCGCACGCTCGTCTACGACCTGTTTCACGACCTTCGCCACAGTGCGTTGCCGTAGACGCACCGAAAAAAAACGGGCAGCCCAGGGCTGCCCGTATCAACTCCACTTGGTTACAACGTTCTTCTCACGGAACACGGAGCGAACCCCGCGCCGCACAATTTAGTGACGCACGGAAACACGGTCAATTTGACAAGAACGAAACTGCGTCGCACACCGGTAGGACACCGCGCCGCTCACGCGCCGAGCAACATCCCCTTGCGCACCGGCACCGTGCCCGTCACGCGGCCGAGCGGCGCGCCGGCCGTCACGAACCGAATCGCGCGACGCATGTAGAACACGCCGTCGGTCCCGCTCGAGATCGTCGTGATCGCATCCGTCAGCGGATCGACGATGTCGAACAGCGGATCGCCGGCACGGATCGTCGCGCCGATCGCCGCGCGGTGCACGAGTATTCCGCTCACCGGCGCATGGAACTGCTCGCTGCCCGCGAGCGGCGTGGCCGGTGCGGCGAGCGGCGGTAACGGCTTGCGTTCGCCGTGTACCGCACCGCGCCACACGAGATAGTCGACGAGCGCATCGGCATCGCGCTCCGCGTATTCGTACGTCACGTCGCGCTGGCCGCGGCACTCGACCGTCACGGCCACGGTACCGGCCGCCATCGGCGTGCCCGCCGGCAAGTGCTGCCGCAACTGCGACCACAGCAGATGATGCGCATCGTCGAACGCGTGTCCGCCCGAATCCTCGGCGAGCAGCGACACCTCCGAGCCAAGATAACGCGCGAGCGGCTCGACTTCCGGCCATGCGGTATCGCTCGTGTACACGTGCATCACCGCTTCGAGCGAACAATGCAGGTCGATCACGACCTCGGCGTCGAGCGACAGCTTCAGCAGCGCGAGCTGCAGCGCGTCGAACTCGGTGCGCGGTGCGATCTCGCCGAGCGCCGCGCCCACGCATTCGCGCACGATCGCGCGATTGCGTTCGCCGTCGTCGCCGAGCCTGTCGCGCGCACGCGCGGCGATTTCCGCGAGCGGCAGGAAGCCGCGATTGAAATTGCGGCCGCTCGCGAGGTCGAAACGACCGATGAAATGCCCGAGCAGATGGTGATTGAGACCGACCGGGTTCGCGACCGGCACGAGCACGATCTCGGCCGCGAGCCGGCCTTCGGCATCGAGCTGCGCGAGACGCCGCTTCAGCACGAACGCCGCGAGCATCGCGGGCGTCTCGTCCGCGTGCAGCGCGGCCTGGAGGTAGACCTTGCGGCCGGCGTCAGCCGGCCCGAAATGAAAGCTCGTCAGCGTGCGCTGCGTGCCGATCGACGGCGACAGGAGCGGCGTGGTGCGAATCTGCATCGATGGTCTCGAACGAAATGAAGACGAAAAAGGGGGGGAAACGGCGGAGTGACTCGACGCTCAGTCGCCGTACGGGTTGAAGTCGAAATACTTCTTCGCGATCCGGTCGTACGTGCCGTCCTTCAGCATCGACGCGATCGCGCCGTCGATCGACGCCTTGAGCGCCGTATCGGACTGCCGCATGCCGATGCCGACGCCACGATCGCCCATGTCGAGCGGTGCGCCGACGAACGCGAAGCCCTTGCCCTTCGGCGTGCGCAGGAAGCCGTAGTCGGCTTCCACGGTGCCGAGCAGCGCCGCGTCGAGGCGGCCGTTGACGAGATCGGCGAACACGTCGTCCTGGCTCTTGTACGGCACCACGCTGACGCCGGCCGGCGCCCAGTGCGCGAGCGCCCACGATTCGAACTGCGTGCCCGACTGCACGCCGACGCGCTTGCCGGCCAACGATGCGGTCGTGCTGTCGACGCTGCTCCCGGGCCGTGCGACGAGCCGCGACTTGAAGCGGAACAGTTTCGACGAGAACAGGATCTGCTTCTCGCGCTTCTCGGTGATCGCCATCGACGACAGGATCGCGTCGATCTTGCGCGCCTGCAGCGCCGGAATCATCCCGGAGAATTCGAGCTCGATCCACTGGCAGCGCAACTGCGCGCGGCGGCAGATCTCGTTGCCGAGATCGACGTCGAAGCCCTTCAGGCTGCCGTCGGGCGCCTTCGAATCCATCGGCGGATAGGTCGGATCGATGCCAAGGCGCACGGGGCGCGCATCGAGTGCGTGCGCGGCGCCGGCCGCGAACGCAAGGCATAAGGAGACGAGCGGAAGGAAGGTGCGTTTCATGGTCGACGAAGGACGGGACGATGGGCAAACGGCACGAGCCGGACTGCCTGCGATCGTAGTGCGCACGCGCCGCCGCCGGAATCGCCCGCTGCCTTATCATGATCACTTTTCCCGATCACCGGCCCTGCGCTTGCCCATGGCGTTCACGCTCTCCCAGCTCCGCATCTTCCAGGCCGTCGTCGAGCACGGCAGCCTGCGCGCCGCCGCACGCGCGCTCGATCTCGCGCAGAGCGGCGTCACGCAGCAGTTGCAGAGCCTCGAGGCGACGCTCGGCGCGACGCTGTTCACGCGCACCAATCGCGGGATCGTGCCGACGGCCGTCGGCCAGCGGCTACTCGCGCGCTCCGGTTCGATCCTCGGCGAATGCGAACAGGTCGAGCGGGAAATCCGGCAACTGAGCGGCGCGTACGAAGGCACCGTCACGCTCGGCCTAGTGGCCGAACCGCTGATCGACGCGTTCGCGCCCGTGCTGAGCGCGTTCCGCGCGCGCTTCGACAAGGTCGACGTGCATCTGCGCACCGGCACGTCGCGGATGATGATCGCCTGGCTGCGGGAAAGCGCGGTCGATTTCGCGATCGCGCTCGTCGCGAAGCAGACCGACACGACCGATCTCGCGGTCACGCCGCTGCGTGCTTCCGCGCCGGTGGTCGTGTGCCGCAACGGGCATCCGGCGATGCATGCGCAATCGCTCGCCGAACTGGCCGACTACGCATGGGTGTCGACGCGCTCGCCGAACCTGAGCGCCGACCCCGTCGTCAACCGGCTGCTCGCGTACTTCGACGTGCACGGCCTGCCGCCGCCGAAGATTCTCGCCACCGTCGAAGGGATGTTCGAGACGCTGCAGCTCGTTACGCAGACCGACTGCCTGTCGCTCGAAACCGAAGCCGTGACGCGGCACGGGCCGTTTGCCGGCGCGCTCGCGAAGGTGCCGGTGCGCGAACAGGCCGAATCGCAGGACATCTGCCTGCTGCAGCGCGCGGCCGTGCCGCTGACGCCGGCCGCGCAGGAACTCGCGACGATGCTCGCGTCATACCTGAGGGTCGTGCGCGGGCGGTAAGCGCGGATTGCCGCGAGCCGCCCGCCGCGCCGCAAGTCAGTCGATCGCGTCCTGCGCCGTCTCGCGCAGCATCGCCACCGCGACCAGCGACAGCACCACGCACGCGGCCACGTAGCCGGCTGGCGCAAGCTTGCTGCCGGTCGTCTTCACGAGCCAGGTCGCGATCAGCTGCGCGGTGCCGCCGAAGATCGTCACCGCGAGCGCATATGCGATCGAGATGCCGGTCGCGCGCACGTGGCGCGGCAGCGACTCGCACATCAGCGCCATTTCCGACGCCGAGCCGAGCGAATAGAACAGCAGCATCAGCGCGGTCAGCGGCAGGATCACCGACAGCGTCGGATGATGGTTCATCAGCCAGAACGCCGGGAACAGCAATACGACCAGCACGCCACGGCCGACGAAGATCGGCAGGCGCCGGCTGCCGAGCCGGTCCGACAGCCAGCCGAACAGCGGGCACGTGACCAGCATCACGCAACCCGACGCGACGCCGACGAACATCGACAGCTTCATCGGCAGGCCGAGCGTGTGGATCGCATAGGTCGGCATGTAGAACGTCAGGATGTAGGTCGACACCGTGCCGCCCATCACCGTGAGCATCAGCAGCACCACCGTGCGCGTGTGCTTCGAGAACAGCTCGTGCAGCACGCCGCGCTCGATGCCGTGATGGCGGTCGCCCGGCGCATCGTCGGCGAGCCGGCGGCGCAGATACATCCCGACCGGCGCGATCAGCACACCGACGAGGAACGGCAGCCGCCAGCCCCAGCTTTCGAGCGCATCCTTCGTCATCGTGTTCGACAGCAGCGCCGCGAAGCCCGAGCCCATCAGCGCGGCGCCGCCCTGTGTCGCGAGCTGCCAGCTCGCGCGGAATGCGCGGCGCGACGTGCCGCCCTGTTCGAGCAGCGTCGACGTCGCCGCGCCGAATTCGCCGCCCTGCGAGAAGCCCTGCAGCAGCCGCGCGAACACGACCAGCAGTGGCGCGGCCACGCCGACCTGCGCATAGGTCGGTGCGATCGCGATCAGGCCCGTGCCGAGCGCCATCAGCATGATCGTCAGGTTCAGCGCGGCCTTGCGCCCCTTGCGGTCCGCGTAGACGCCGAGCACGACGCTGCCGAGCGGCCGCGTGAAGAAGCCGGCCGCGAACGTCGCGACCGACAGCAGCAGCGACGTGGTCGGGTCGCTCGACGGGAAGAACAGCTTGCCGATCAGCACCGCGAAGAAGCCGTACACGGTGAAATCGAAGAATTCCAGCC
Source organism: Burkholderia sp. Ac-20349 (assembly GCF_017104865.1). Taxonomy (NCBI): domain Bacteria; kingdom Pseudomonadati; phylum Pseudomonadota; class Betaproteobacteria; order Burkholderiales; family Burkholderiaceae; genus Burkholderia; species Burkholderia sp. Ac-20349. Next base: position 16,144 of record NZ_JAAGPM010000023.1, on the reverse strand, counting down.
AGTTGCCGATCACGGCCGCCGCGATTGCACCGCGCCGCGTGACGGCCGGTGCGCCTGGCGTGCTGGTTTCGGCGGCCCCCGTCGACGCGGGGTGCAGCGCGAGATGGTCTTTCTGCATCGTTATCGTCTCCTCTCAATGCGGCCGGAAGCGCCGGCCGCCCTCCGCCGCCGCGCTCACTGCCCGAGGTAACGCTCCACGAGACGTGTCCAGTACGCCGCGCCGATCGGCAGGTTGCGATCATTGAAGTCGTACTTCGGGTTGTGCACCATGCAGCCGTCCTCGCCTTCGCCGTTGCCGAGCCGCACGAACGAGCCCGGCCGCTGCTGCAGCATGAACGCGAAATCCTCGCTGCCCATCAGCAGGTCGGTCTGCTCGACCACGTGCGCGTCGCCGACGAGTTCGCGCGCGACCTGCGCGGCGAAATCCGTTTCGGTATCCGTATTGACGACGACCGGATAGCCTTCGATGTACTCGACGTTCGCGCTCGCGCCGTAGCTCGCCGCCTGCGTTTCGGCCAGCTCGGTGATGCGGCGCTTGAGCAGTGCGCGCACGTCGGGGCTGAACGAGCGCACGCTGAGTTCGAGGCGCGCGCCGTTCGGGATCACGTTGTTCGCGGTGCCTGCATGCATCGAGCCGACCGTGACGACCGCCGGCTGCGCGGGGTCGACGTTGCGCGCGACGATCGTCTGCAGCGCCATCACGATGCTCGCCGCGACGACCACCGGGTCGACCGTCAGGTGCGGGCGCGCCGCGTGACCGCCGACGCCTTCGATCGTGATGATCGCCTTGTCGCCGGCCGACATGAACGGGCCGCGCCGCGTGAGGAACACGCCGGGCGCCGCGCCCGGATGGTTGTGCATGCCGAACACGGCGTCGCACGGGAAGCGTTCGAACAGGCCGTCGTCGATCATCTTCTTCGCGCCGCTGTCGACGCCATGCTCTTCCGCCGGCTGGAAATACAGGTGCACGGTGCCGGAGAAATTGCGGGTCTTCGCGAGGTGCTGCGCGGCGCCGAGCAGCATCGTCGTGTGGCCGTCGTGGCCGCATGCGTGCATCTTGCCGTGCGTGCCGCTCGCATAGGGCAGCCCCGTCGCCTCGATGATCGGCAACGCATCCATGTCGGCGCGGATGCCGATGCTGCGCGTGCCGTCGCCTACGCGCAGCGTGCCGACCACACCCGTCTTGCCGACCCCGCGCGTCACCTGCCAGCCCCACTGTTCGAGCTTCTCGGCAACGAGCGCGGCCGTGTCGTGCTCTTCGTACGCGAGTTCGGGATGGTGGTGGATGTGGTGACGGATCTCGCGCAACCCGCCGGCGGCAGGCATCAGATCCTCGATCTCGGTGAATCGGGCGTCGGTCATCTAAGGGGCTCCAGCTTGTTTGTGTGTGCACGCGTGTCGCTGCGTGCGGGAAAGCGAGCCACTATAGCGAGCCGATATCAGTTCAATAAGATGCGGAATTTTTCACCGCGATAAGGTTTTTTAATCAGGGTTAGTACGGGCATGACCCGCCGCAGCGACCTCATCGAACGCCCTCCACACACGACCCGTTGATTTTTGAGACGAACGGTCTATTATTCGCACATGGACGTTCGAACTGATCCGCCTCGCCGTCGCGGCAGGCCACCGAAGCAGCACGAAGACCTCGTCGCCACGCGGGACATGCTGTTGCGCACCGGGCTGGTAGTGCTCACCGAGAAGGGCTTCTCGGCCACCGGGCTCGACGAGATCCTCGGGCGCGCGGGCGTGCCCAAGGGCTCCTTCTATCACTACTTCGACAGCAAGGAGGCGTTCGGCCTCGAACTGATCGACCGTTATGCCGACTTCTTCGCGCGCAAGCTGGACCGTCATTTCAGCGACCAGGAACGCTCGCCGCTGCAGCGCATCCGCGCGTTCGTCGACGATGCCCGGGACGGCATGGCCCGCTACGCGTACAGCCGCGGCTGCCTGATCGGCAATCTCGGGCAGGAAATGGGCGCGCTGCCCGAAAGTTTCCGCGCCCGCCTGCGCACCACGTTCGAGGACTGGCAACGCCGCCTCGCCGATTGCCTGGCCGCCGCGCAGCAGGCCGGCGAGCTGGCCGGTTCGGCCGATCCCGCCGAGCTGGCCGCCTTCTTCTGGATCGGCTGGGAAGGCGCCGTACTGCGCGCGAAACTGGAGCGCAGCGACGGGCCGCTGGCATTGTTCGCGCAGTTTTTCTTCAATGGATTACCACGCCGCTGAATTTTTTTGCCATTAACTAGACGATCGGTCTAGAAATTAGGAAGGAGGACGGGATGTTCCAGGGCATCGTGATCGACAAGGACGAAACCGGCCAGCACGCGCGGCTGCAAACGCTGGACGACGCGCAGTTGCCCGCGGGCAACGTGACGGTGCGCGTGGGTTATTCGACGCTGAACTACAAGGACGGGCTGGCGATTACCGGCAAGAGCCCGGTGGTCCGCAAGTTCCCGATGGTGCCCGGCATCGATCTGGTCGGGGAAGTCGAAGCGAGCACGCACCCGGACTATCGCCCCGGCGACCAGGTCGTACTCAACGGCTGGGGTGTCGGTGAAACGCACTGGGGCGGCCTCGCGCAGAAAGCCCGCGTCGATGGCGACTGGCTGGTGCCGCTGCCGTCCGCCTTTTCGCCGCAACAGGCGATGGCCATCGGCACGGCGGGCTACACCGCGATGCTGTGCGTGATGGCGCTGGAGCGACACGGCGTGCGCCCGGACGACGGCGAGATCGTGGTGACCGGCGCGGCAGGCGGAGTGGGCAGCGTCGCCACGGCCATCCTCGCAAAACTGGGATACCGCGTCATCGCGGTGACCGGCCGCCCCGCCGATGCCGACTACCTGCGCCAGCTCGGCGCGGCGGAGATCCTGGAGCGATCGCAATTCAGCGAACCCGGCCGGCCGCTGGGCAAGGAACGCTGGGCCGGCGCGGTCGACGTGGCGGGCAGCCACGTGCTCGCCAACGTGTGCGCGACCACGCGGTACCGCGGCGTCGTGACGGCCTGCGGCCTGGCCGCCGGCATGGATTTCCCCGCGACCGTCGCGCCGTTCATCCTGCGCGGCGTGACGCTCGTCGGGATCGACAGCGTCATGTGCCCGCGCGCCGATCGCCTGGAGGCATGGCGCCGGCTCGCGTCCGACCTCGACGTCGAGAAGCTGGGCACGATCAGCCACCAGGTCGGCCTGGGCGACGTGATTCCGCTTGCCGAGGCATTGATCGGCGGCAAGGTTCGCGGCCGCATCGTCGTCGACGTCAACGCGTGACGCCGACGACGACCACCCGCATTTCTTTATCCGGACGGCGGCTCGCGCATCGAGCGCGCCCGTGCCACTTTATCCAGGAGACCTCATGACCGCCGCAAACACCGCCCCCATCAGCCGCTTTCCCGTGCCCGCGCTCGACGATTTGCCCGAGGACATTCGCGAACGCATCGAGGCCGTCCAGGAAAAGTCGGGCTTCATCCCGAACGTGTTCCTGACCCTCGCGCATCGTCCGGACGAGTTTCGCGCGTTCATGGCTTATCACGACGCGCTGATGGACAAGCCGGGCAACCTGAGCAAGGCCGAACGCGAGATGATCGTCGTGGCCACCAGCAGCGTGAACCAGTGCCAGTACTGCGTCATCGCGCACGGTGCGATCCTGCGGATTCGCGCGAAGGATCCGCTGATCGCCGACCAGGTCGCCACCAACTACCGCAAGGCCGACATCACCGCCCGGCAGAAGGCGATGCTCGACTTCGCGATGAAGGTGTCGCAGGCCGCGCATCTGGTCGGAGAAGCAGACTTCGACACGCTCAAGTCGCATGGTTTCGTCGAAGAAGACGTGTGGGACATCATGGCGATCTCGGCGTTCTTCGGCATGTCCAACCGCATCGCGAACGTGACGAACATGCGGCCGAATGCGGAGTTCTACGCGCTGGGGCGCTGAGCGCGCACGCTGCTCGGCCGCGCGGGCGGGACGCGGTGCGTTCGTCGCGCCCGCCCGTCGTGTCGTTGAAGGACGCGAGCGCAAAGGTGCCCGCCGCAGCGGCCAAGGTCGCCGGCGTTCAGCTCGTCCCGTGCAAAAACAATCGGATCTCCTCCGCGAGCCAGTCGCGCAACGCACACACCTTCGGATCGTCGCGGCTGCCGATCCGGTAGATCAGGTCGTGACCGCGCTCGGCCTGCAACGCGTACTGCGGAAACGGCGCGACGAGACGCCCGGCGGCGATGTCGTCCGCGACGATCACGCTGCGCCCGAGCGCGACGCCCTCGCCGCGCATCGCCGCTTCGATCGCGAGGCTGCCGTGGCTGTACGCCGGCCCGCGATCGCTGCGCACCCCGCGGATCCCAGCCAGCGCGAACCATTGCTCCCAGTTCGCCAGCATCCGGTCCTCGTGCAGCAACGTGCAGCCGGCGATGCTCTCGACCGACGTCAGCCCGCCCATCTTCGCGCGATAGGCAGGACTGCAGACGGGTGTCACGGTTTCCTCGAGAATCCGCTCGGCCAGCACGCGCGGATAGCGGCCGCTGCCGTAGCGGATCGCCACGTCGGCCTCGCCTTCGTTCAGGTCGACGTGCGCGTCGGTCACGTCGAGATGGATGTCGAGTTCCGGATGCAGCGCCTTCAGCCGGTGCAGCCGCGGCGCGAGCCACTTGTTCGCGAACGACACGCTCGCGTTGATCTTCAGCCGCGTGACGCTGTCGTGCGCGCGTAGCCGCTCGGCCGCCTTCGTCAGCTCGCCCAGCGTGCGGTTCACGTCCAGCAGGAATTCGGCGCCGGCCTCGGTGAGGACGATGCGCCGCGTCAAGCGCCGGAACAGCGCGACGCCGAGATGGGCTTCGAGGTTCTTGATGTGCCGGCTCACCGCGCCGTGGGTGACGTGCAGTTCCTCGGCCGCCAGCGTCATGCTCAACAGCCGGCCGGTCGCCTCGAAGGCGCGCAGCGTTTGCAGCGGGGGAAGCCGGTCGAACACGATGACGTGACGTGTGAGTTGGACTCACGCATTGTATGTCGATAAATGATTTGTCAGCGCGGGCGGCGGCTCGCACTATCGAAGGCAGGCGCAGCAATCGACGGCCGTGCCGGCCGATATGGCGAATGCGCTCGTGCACCGCCTTGCGTCGCATGTCGGCGCCGGCATCGCGGCTGCGCTTCGTGCCTGAAGCCGCGACGCCCGGCGCGCGCTTCATTCGAGGCAGGCAGGCGCCGGGACGTAACGCTCATCATGGATCATCTTCTTTTCAAGCTCGTCGCCACCCCGCTGCTGCTCGTGGCGGCCACGCTCGCCGCGCGCCGCTGGGGCGAAGCGATCGGCGGGCTGCTGGTCGGACTGCCGCTCACGTCGGGGCCGGTGTCGGTATTCCTCGCGCTGGAGCACGGCCCGGCGTTCGCCGCGCACGCGACGGCCGGCTCGCTCGTCGCCACCGCCGGGCAGGCCGCCTTCTGCATCGCCTACTGCAAACTGGCGAAACGCGGCTGGCCCGCTGCGCTGGCCGGCGCCGGCATCGCGTTTTCCGTCGTCGCGTTTTCCGTCGTCGCGTTTTTGCTCAAGGCGAGCGCGCTGCCGGAGACGAGCCTGTTCCTGATCGCGATCCTCGCGGTCGCGCTCGTGCTGAGCATCGTGCCTGCCAGCCCGGTCAGGGCCGCGCGGCTCGATCCGCCGCGCTGGGACTTGCCGCTGCGCATGGTGCTGATCGCGGGCCTCGTGGTCGGCGTGACGATGATCGCGCCCTACGTCGGGCCGGAAACGAGCGGCGTGCTCGCGTCGTTCCCGTTCATGGTGATCATCCTGGCCGTCTTCGCGCATCGCATGAACGGCCCGGCCGCCGCGCAGCAATTGATGCGCGGGATGGCCACCGGGCTGCTGAGCTTCGCCGCGTTTTTCCACGTGCTGAGCCTGACGCTCACGCGGCTGCACCTCGTGCCGGCCTACGGGCTCGCGATCGTCTGCACGCTCGCGGTTCAGGCCGTGTCGCTATACCGGATGCGCGTGCCGGTCGCGGTGTCGACCGAGTAAGCCGAACCGGGCGGTGCGTCGCGCCCGCCTATCGACTCCGATAAACGACACCCTCACCCGGTTCCGGCTCGGCCTCGGCCGCGTCGTCGAAGCGCCGCTGCGCGTCCGCGATCGGCTGCCTGTTCTGGTCCGTCCACGAAACGAGCGCCCTCACGGGCTCCAGCAGCGTTTCGCCGAGCGGCGTCAGCGCATAGTCGACCCGCGGCGGAATCGTCGGGAACACCGTCCGTGTGATCAGCCCGTCGCGCTCCAGCGCGCGCAGCGTCAACGTCAGCATGCGCTGCGAAATCCCGTCGATATCGCGCTTCAGTTCGTTGAAGCGCCGCGAACCGTGGTTCAGCGTGACGATGATGTAGAGACTCCACTTGTCGCCGATCCGGGCGAGGATCTCGCGCGTCGTCTCGCAGTCTTTTCGGTTGGAGCAGGCCATGGTGTCGGGTACATCGATGTAACTGGGGCACAACGTTGTGCGTTCTTGTGGCGTTCGGGCGCGAACCCTAGCATTCCACATGCCTTTTGGTAACCGAGTTATCAAAAGTTACCGGGTTCTCATCTTATCCTTAAAGGAATGCTCATGAGCCGCATCCTGCTGATCACATCCAGCCCCCGCAGCATCGACAGCCTGTCCACGCGCTTTGCGCACGACCTCGCCCGCCAGCTCGCGCAGGACGACAGCGCGGACGCAGTGACCCTGCGCGACCTGTCCGCCGAGCCGCTTCCGCACATCGACGACGCGTACATCGTCGGCCGCACGCTGCCGCCGGAAGCACGCAGCGCGGAACAGGCGCAGGCAGTCGGGCTCGCGGAAGTGCTGGTCGACGAACTGCGCGCCGCCGACATCATCGTGATCGGCTCGGCGATGACCAACTTCGGCCCGTCCACGCAGTTGCGCGCGTGGTTCGACCGCGTGATCTGGCCGCAGGTCACGTTTCGCTATGGCGAAAGCGGCGTCACCGGGACGCTGGAAGGCAAGCAGGTCTATCTGGTGACCGCCAGCGGCGGCGTCTATTCCGACGGCCCGTATGCACCCTTCGACTACCAGACCGGTTACCTGAAGCATCTGCTCGGGTTCATCGGCCTCACCGACGTCCGCGAGCTGCGCGTCGAAGGCACCTCGCAGGGTGCGGAGGCGGCGCAAGCGGCGATCGCGAAAACCGGGCAGGCATTGCATGCGCTGGTGGAACAGGCTGGTTGATACGAAGGCGCACCCGTCGATCGCATGGGCACTGCCGACCGATGCCGGCGCGCAGGTGCATGCGCCAGCATCGGTCAGCCGCTCACGCCGCCTGGGTAGCACGGCGAATGTCAGCGCTCACTCCAGCCCCTTCAGTGCCTCCAGCCCGTCCGGCAGCTTCGCATCCGGAAACTGCGTCGACAGCGTCGCGTCACGCCACTGCGCGGCCTCTTCCGCACGCTGCTTCTCCGCCTGCTCGCACACGAACAGCGCGTCGCCACCGAGCAGCAAACGCATCGGCACATCCTCGCGGCGCGACAGCTCGACGATCAGCGCCGCGATCCGCGCCGGATCGCCCACTTCGTGGCCGCCGTACGCGCCGAGCAGCTCGAGAATCTTCCCGACCGACGGCTGATAGTCAGGCAGCAGACCGTCGACGCCGCGCTTCGCCTGCGCGGCCCAGTCGGTACGCATCCCGCCCGGCTCGAGCGTGCAGACGCGCACGCCGAACGGCGCGACTTCCTTCGACAGCACGTCGCTGAACCCGCCGACCGCCCACTTCGCAGCCTGATACGCGGACAAGCCGGCCGTGGACGTGCGCCCGCCGACCGACGACACCTGGAAGATGTGTCCCGCGCGCTGCGCGCGCATCGTCGGCAACACCGCACGCGTCAGGTTGATCACGCCGAACAGGTTCGTTTCGATCTGGTCGCGGAAATCGTCGGCACCCATCTGCTCGAACGGCGCCGTGTGGCCGTAGCCCGCGTTGTTCACCAGCACGTCGATGCGGCCGAACGCGTCGCGTGCCGCCGCGACGGCCTGCGCGGCCGCCGCTTCATCGGTGACGTCGAGCGCGACCGGCAGCAATCGGTCACCATGACGCTCGGCCAGATCGGCCAGCCGCCCGGGATCGCGCGCACCGGCCACCAGCCGGTCGCCCGCCGCCAGCACGGCTTCCGAAATCGCTCGCCCCAGGCCGCGCGCGGCCCCTGTTACCAGCCAGACTTTCGACATTTTTCCACTCCTTGATCGTAGTGAAACCACAAAATGAATGATTACTCACTCATTAATAACGGCGATGTACCGGTCGTTCATGACCTCCATCGCCCTGCCTGAAACCCGCTACCCGTCACCGGCGCGGCGCGTGAGCGTGAAACCGCACACGCCGCCACGACGGCAACTCTTGCCTCACACCGCGTGCAACACGGCCCACAACGCGCGAAACCCGGCCTCCCGGTACGCATCGGCCCGCGCCGGATCGCGTGCGATCGACTCCATCGCCGTTTCCGCGATCGACGTAAACAACGCTGCGCAGAACGCATGCGCTTCGTCGAGTTTCAGCGCGCCCGACGCCGCCACCTGCTCGCGCAGCAGCGCATTGATCCCGCCGAAGCCTTCGGCGCCGGCCGCGCGATGCGCATCGTCGATGCGCCCGCTCACGCCGAGCTGCTGCAGCGCGCGCCGCCCGTCCGGATTCGCGACGCCCCACGACACATAACCGTTCCACGCATGCCGCACGGCCTGCTCGACCGGCGCGTGTTCCGGAAACCCGGCCATCATCGCTTCGCGCATCCCGGCCTTCAGGCTCACGTACAGCGCGTTCAGCAACGCGTCCTTGGTCTCGAAATACGTGAACACCGTGCCTTCCGCCACGCCGGCGAGCCGCGCGATGCGCGCGGTCGTCGCGGTTGCGCCGTCCTCGGCGAGCGCGCGAGCGGCCGCGGCGAGGATGGCTTCGTGCTTGTCGGGACTGCGCGGTCGGGCCACGTTCGATTCCTTTAATGAGTGAGCGCTCAATCATAATGGGGCGATCATGCGGAATGCAAGGCCTGTTACATCCGGGCGAACCCATACACAATCCGTCAAAACCGGGCACTATTAGCGTTTTCACGTACTGGTGCGTTCACGTATCGGCGCCCGGTGCCTTGACGTTCGTTTCACGTTCACCGTTTCACACCGCGAACCTCCCATGACGAATCAGCCTACTCAGACCGCGGCCGACCGGCCCGTCGACATGATCATCTTCGGCGGCGGCGGCGACCTGGCCGCCCGCAAGCTGTTGCCCGCGCTGTACATGGCGCACCTGCACTGCAACCTTCCGCCCGAGACACGCATCATCGCGGTCGGCCGCCGCGACTGGGGCATCGACGGCTATCGCAAGTTCATGGACGAGCAGTCGCGCCCGTTCATCGACGAAAAGGCGTTCGACGCCGCGGCCTGGAGCCGTTTCCTCGACCTGTTCAAGTACGTGCTGATCGACGTGAACGCGCCGGACGACTACCTGCGGCTCGCGGAAGCGGCGCGCGGCGATGCGATCCGCGTGTTCTACCTGTCGACGTCGCCGGAGCTGTTCACCACCATCTGCGACAACCTGTCGGCCGCGCACCTCGTCGACAAGCACTCACGCGTCGTCCTCGAGAAGCCACTCGGCCACGATCTCGCGTCCGCGAAGGCGATCAACGATGCGGTCGGCAAGCACTTCGAGGAATCGCAGATCTATCGGATCGACCACTATCTCGGCAAGGAAACCGTGCAGAACCTGATGGTGCTGCGTTTCGGCAACCCGATCTTCGGGCCGCTGTGGCAGGCGCCCAGCATCCGCAGCGTGCAGATCACGGTGGCGGAGTCGGTGGGTGTCGGCAGCCGCGCGGGCTTCTACGACCATACCGGCGCGCTGCGCGACATGGTGCAGAACCACCTGCTGCAGTTGCTGTGCATCGTCGCGATGGAACCGCCCGTGTCGCTCGACCCGGACGCGGTGCGCGACGAGAAGCTGAAGGTGTTGCGCTCGCTACGGCCGATGGCGGTGGCCGACGTCGCGCGCGACACGGTGCGCGGCCAGTACACGGCCGGCGCGGTCGACGGCCAGCCGGTGAAGGGCTATCTCGAGGAAGACAACGTGCCGGCGGACAGCCGCGCGGAAACCTTCGTCGCGCTGCGCGCGCACATCAACAACTGGCGCTGGGCGAACGTGCCGTTCTTCCTGCGCACCGGCAAGCGGCTGCAGCGCCGCCAGTCGGAAATCGTGATCGAGTTCGCGGACATGCCGTTCTCGATCATCCCGACCGGCCCGCGCCACTACAGCAACCGCCTCGTGATCCAGCTCCAGCCGGAAGAGTCGATCCAGCTGCAGATGCTCGCGAAGGAACCGGGCAGCGGGATGAACATGGTGCCCGTGAGCCTGAACCTCGACCTGCAGCAGGCGATTCCGGAGCGGCGCGCGGAAGCGTACGAGCGTTTGCTGATCGACGTGATCCGCGGCCGCCTCACGCACTTCATGCGCCGCGACGAGCTCGAAGCCGCGTGGTCGTGGGTCGAGCCGATCCTCGACGGCTGGAAGCAGCTCGGCGACCGGCCGCGCCTGTACACGGCCGGCACGTTCGGTCCCGCGGCTTCGTCGGCGCTGCTCGCGCGCGACGGGATGTCGTGGTCTGAAGAGGCGTAACCGCCGCACGACGGCGTGCCGCCAGTGCGGCACGCCGGATCGCACCTCAAATGGGGCGCGCCCCGCCCCGTCCCTCTGCCGCCTACCGCGGCTCCAGCCACGATGGAGCCTTGCGCCGTCCCGGCGCCTCATTGCCGCCGCCGCCCAGCGCCTCGATCAGGTAATCGACGAACGACGCGATCCGCGACGAGATCGCGGTATTGCGGTAGTACACCGCGTGGATCGGCTGCTCGACCTCGAGCGTCTGGCGCGCGAGCACCTGCACGAGCCGGCCCGCTTCGCGATCCTGCGCGGTCAAGAAATCCGACAGGCACGCGACGCCCGCGCCATCGAGCGCGAGCTGCCGGAGCGTCTCGCCGCTCGACGACCGGATGCCGGGCTCGATGCGGCACGGTTCGCCATCGGTACCGAGAATCGGCCACACGTTCAGCGATTCGGGCTGCGTGAAGCCGAGCAGCGTGTGCTTGTCGAGATCCTCCACCTTGCGCGGCTGGCCGTGCGCCGCGACATACGCGGGGCTCGCGAGCATGCGTATCCGGCTGGTGCCGATGCGCCGGCTGTGCAGCGTCGAATCCTTCAGCCTGCCGATCCGGAAAGCGACGTCGGTGCGCCGCTCCAGCAGGTCGATGATGCCCTCGTTGCTGTTCAGCTCCAGCTCGACCTTCGGGAAGCGTTCGCGATAGCCGCGCACGAGCGGCACGATCACATGCAGCATGAACGGCGTCGCCGCATCGATACGCAGCCGCCCCGACGGCATTTCGCGCCGCGCGAGCATCTGCTCCTCCGCCGTCTCGACCGATTCGATGATCGCGCGCGCGTCCTGCAGGAACGCGCGCCCTTCCTCGGTCAGTTCGAGCCGGCGCGTGGTCCGGCGCAGCAGCGTGGTCTTCAGCTTCTCCTCGAGCCGCCCGAGCGTGCGGCTCGCCGCGGACACCGTGAGGTCGAGCTGCTGCGCGGCAGCCGTGATCGAGCCGGAATCGACCACGGCGGTAAAGGCCTGGAGTTCGTCGAGCGTGATCTTCATGGCGGCACTATTGATTTGAAATCAAAACAATTTGGTTTATAGACCCGTTTTTCGGCAAAAGTAAAGGCGGCACACTGCGCTCCATCCTCACCGGACCTGGAGCACCCATCATGCCACTCGCCCTGCTTGCGCTGACCATCAGCGCATTTGCCATCGGTACCACCGAATTCGTGATCGTCGGGCTGATCCCGACGATCGGCGCCGACCTCGGCGTCAGCCTGCCGTCCGCCGGTCTGCTCGTCAGCCTTTACGCACTGAGCGTCGCGATCGGTGCGCCGCTCCTCACCGCACTCACCGGCCGCGTGCCGCGCAAGACCCTGCTCGCCGCACTGATGGCGCTGTTCACCGTCGGCAACCTCGTCGCGTGGCAAGCGCCCGGCTATGAATCGCTGATCGTCGCGCGCATCCTCACCGGCCTCGCGCACGGCGTGTTCTTCTCGGTCGGCTCGATCATCGCGACCACGCTCGTGCCGAAGGAAAAGGCCGCCAGCGCAATCGCGACAATGTTCAGCGGGATGACCGTCGCGTTCGTCGCCGGCATTCCGCTCGGCACCTTCATCGGTCAGCACTTTGGCTGGCGCGCAACCTTCCTGGTCGTCGCGCTGTTCGGCCTCGTCGCGTTCATCGGTGCGGTCGCGTTCGTGCCGCGCGGGTTGCCGCAAACGGCGCCCGCGCCGCTCGCCCGCCAGTTCCGCGTGCTCGCGCAACCTCGCCTGCTGCTGGTCTATGCGATGACGGCCGTCGGCTACGGCGGGTCGCTGATCGCGTTCACGTACATGGCGCCGCTGCTCGAGCAGATCGCCGGCTTCACGCCGTCGCAGGTCAGCCTCGTGCTCGTCGGCCTCGGCCATACGCCGTGGATCGCGGCGGCCGTCACGCTCGGCGCATTCGCGCTCACCGCACTGAGCGGCCGGCTCGACCGCAGCGCTGGCCTGCCGGAACGCACGGCCGAACCGGTTCAACTCGCGCATTGAACGTCACTTTTTTGCAGGAGTCTGCACCCATGAACGCATCGACCCCACGCCCGCCGTTCGCCGGCAAGACGTTCGAAGTGCGCTACGACGGCCTCACCGCGCTCAACGCGTACGACGATGACGGCCGCCACATGCGCTACGAGATCACCGAAGGCCCGTACGCGGGTGCGAAGGGCGAAGTCGCCTGCACGTGGCAGCACATCGCCGGCGAAACCTACGCGATCTCGTGGCAGGAAGCCGACCGCGCGACGGTCGTGCATATCGACGATTTCGCCGCCGGCACGTCGCGGTCGTTCTTCACCGCGTCGTCGCTCGACTTCTACCGGCTCGAAGGCAGCCTGCGCGCGATCTGAACGGAACCCGACCATGTCCCCTGCTCTCACTGCACTCGACAGACTCGCCGACGGCGGCTTCAGCATCGGCCTCGAACTGCCGCTCGACAACGACTGGTCGCCGGCCGGCGACGCGCAGCGCCAGCGCGACGGCCGCCGGCCCGGCGTGCCCGATCTCGACATCCATGCGGAGCTCGCGCAACTGGCCGACACGCTCGGCTTCCGCGCGCTCTGGGTGCGCGACGTGCCGGTGTACGACCCCGCGTTCGGCGAGGCCGCGCAGGTGTTCGAAACCTTCTCGTATCTCGGCTACCTCGCCGGCATCACGAACGACATCCTGCTCGGCACGGCGGCCGTCGTGCTGCCGCTGCGCGAGCCGCTGCTGACGCTGAAATCAGCGGCGACGATCCAGGAACTGAGCGGCGGCCGCCTGCTGCTCGGCGTCGCCAGCGGCGACCGGCCCGTCGAATATCCGCTGTTCGGCCGCGATTTCGCGTCACGCGGCGCGAATTTCCGCGACCAGATCGCGCTGCTGCGCGACGGCGCGCGCGGACACCTGCCGCCCGGTCTCGACGTGCTGCCCGCCGCCCGTTCGCCGCTGCCGCTGCTCGTCGCCGGTCTCGCGCAGCAAACGCCCGCGTGGATCGGCGAGCACATGGACGGCTGCCTCGCGTATCCCGGCTCGCCGGACGACCACCGGCAGCGCGCCGCGAACTGGCGCGCGGTGGCCGGCGACAAGCCGTACGTGAGCTTCATCCACCTCGATCTCGCGGAAGACCCGCACGCGCCACTGCAGCGGCACCGCTTCGGCGCCCGCGCGGGGCGTCTCGCGCTCATCGGGGAGCTGGCGGCCATGCGCGACGCCGGCGTGCGGCACATCGGCCTGCATCTGCGCCGCAACCGCCGCTCGCTCGACGAAACGATGGCCGAGATCGCAGCAGACGTGCTGCCGGTGTTCCACGCGGATGAAAACGCGCGGACACGCGTTGCATGACGCCGGCAAAACCCACTCTCGATACTTGATTTCAGATCAAATATTTTTGACCTGCAACGGCGTTTATCTCACCAATCCAACACGCCAGAATGGCTTCCATAGCGAACCCGTTCCACTCTTCCAGGAGCACACGATGAGCAAGATTCCCGCATTCGGCCTCGGTACTTTCCGCCTGCAAGGCCAGGCTGTCATCGACTCGGTCCGCAACGGCCTCGAGGTCGGCTACCGCGCGATCGACACCGCGCAGATCTACGGCAACGAAGCCGAAGTCGGCGAAGCGATTGCCGCGTCGGGCGTGGCCCGCGACGACCTGTTCCTCACGACCAAGATCTGGGTCGACAACTATGCGCCGGACAAGCTGGTGCCGAGCCTCGAAGAAAGCCTGCGCAAGCTGCGCACCGATCATGTCGACCTGACACTGATCCACTGGCCGGCACCGGACAACGGCGTCGCGCTCGACACGTTCATGACCGCCCTCGCCGATGCGAAGGCGCAGGGCCTCACGCGCCAGATCGGCATCTCGAACTTCAACATCGAACTGACGAAGCAGGCGATCGCGGCCGTCGGCAAGGAGGCGATCGCGACGAACCAGATCGAGTTGAGCCCGTACCTGCAGAACCGCAAGCTCGTCGAGTTCCTGAACGCCGAAGGCATCCACGTGACGTCGTACATGACGCTCGCGTACGGCAAGGTGCTCGGCGATCCGGTGATCGGCGCGATCGCGCAGCGTCACGACGCGACGCCCGCGCAGGTCGCACTCGCGTGGGCGTTGCAGCTCGGCTACTCGGTGATCCCGTCGTCGACGAAGCGCGAGAACCTCGCGAGCAACCTGCTCGCGCAGACGCTGCGCCTGACCGACGACGACATGGCGCAGATCGCCGCGCTCGAGCGCAACGGCCGCGAAGTCGACCCGGCCGGCCTCGCGCCGAAGTGGGACTGAACGCGCCACCCCGTCACTCACCCTTTGATCCGCCGTGGCCCGCAGGCCGCGGCACCGACAGGACATCCCCATGACCCCGGACCCGCTTTTTCAACCGCTGCGACTCGGCGCACTGACGCTGCCGAACCGCATCGTGATGCCGCCGATGACGCGCTCGCGCGCCAGCCAGCCCGGCGACGAAGCCAACGAACTGATGGCCGCGTATTACGCGCAGCGCGCGAGCGCGGGCCTGATCGTCAGCGAAGGCACCTATATCGCGCCACTCGGCAAGGGCTACGCATGGACGCCCGGCATTCACACGCCGTCGCAGGTCACCGGCTGGCGCAAGGTGACGGACGCAGTGCACGCCGCGCATGGCCGGATCTTCGCGCAGCTGTGGCACGTCGGCCGGCTGAGCCACACGAGCCTGCTCGGTGGACAACAACCTGTGTCGTCGTCGCCGCTCCAGGCGAAAGGCGTGAACGTGTTCGTCGCCGGCGAAGACGGCAGCACGCCGGGCTTCGTGCAGGCATCCGAGCCGCGCGCGCTGTCGATCGACGAAATCCGCGAGATCGTCGATCAATACCGCGCCGCCGCGCGCCATGCGATCGAAGCCGGCTTCGACGGCGTCGAGCTGCACGGCGCGAACGGCTATCTCGTCAACCAGTTCATCGACTCGAATGCGAACACGCGCACCGACGCGTACGGCGGCTCGCTCGAAAACCGGCTGCGCTTCCTGCGCGAAGTCACGCAGGCGCTGATCGAAGGCACCGGCGACGCGTCGCGCGTCGGCATCCGCCTCGCGCCGCTGACGACGCTGAACGGCTGCGTCGACGACGATCCGGAAACGACCTACCTTGCGGCCGCGACGCTGCTCGGCGAACTCGGCGTCGGCTACCTGCACATCGCGGAAGCCGACTGGGACGACGCGCCGCTGATGCCGGTCGAGTTCAAGCGGCAACTGCGCGCCGCGTACCCGGGCGTGCTGATCTACGCCGGCGCGTACACCGCCGAGCGTGCGCGCGACGCGCTCGCCGCCGGCTGGGCCGACCTCGTCGCGTTCGGCCGCCCGTTCGTCGCGAACCCCGACCTGCCCGAGCGCCTGCGCACCGGCGCGGCACTCGCGCCGCACGACCGCAACACGCTGTTCGGCGGCGGCAAGCTGTGAAGCGTCAAGAGGTTGTTTCTCGACGCAGGAAGTCTCGCCATCGGCGCAATGCCGCCGATGGCGCTATGAGCCCGATGCCAGTTGTAGTGATGCTGCCAACTCGCCAGGGCTTCGATGCG
>NZ_JAAGPM010000241.1:0-243 GCF_017104865.1 Burkholderia sp. Ac-20349 | reverse complement strand
TGGATGCGCGTTGTGTACGTTCATAATGTCTAGTGTTGATGGTGTATATATGACGTAGAGTTACTAAGTAGAGATGTGCCAGAGATAGATCAGGAGCAGAGCTATGTGATGTTATCAATCTAGTTGTATCTGGCTGTTGTATACTAATTACGATGAAAAAGTTAGTAAGTGAACTGGTGAGTTTTTTTTTTTTTTTTTATTTTTTTTTTTTTTTTTTTTTATTTTTTTTTTTTTTTTTTTTTA
>NZ_JAAGPM010000240.1:0-6679 GCF_017104865.1 Burkholderia sp. Ac-20349 | reverse complement strand
CCAGTCGCGGCGGCGACGCGCTCGCCGGCGGGCCGGCGTCGGCATCGAATGCGCAGCCGTCGCGCTCGCCGCGTGCGTGGCGACTCGCGCTGTTCTTCGGCATCGCGACGGGCGCGTACACGCTCGTGCTCGCGTGGCTGCCGCCTTACTACATGCGGCTCGGCTGGTCGCCGACGGCGGCCGGCAGCCTGCTCGGCGGTGTGACGCTCGCGGAAGTCGTCGCGGGGCTGACGATCTCGGCGATGATCGACCGCCTGCCCGATCGCCGGCCCGCGCTGCATGCGGCAATCGCATCGCTGTTCGTCGGCTTGCTGGTGATGCTGGCCGCACCGGAAGCGCTCGCGCTGCCGGCCGCGCTGCTGATGGGTGCGGGGATCGGCGCGCTGTTTCCGCTGTCGCTGATCGTCACGGTCGACCACGCGGCGACGCCGGCCGATGCCGCATCGCTGACGGGGTTCGTGCAGGGCATCGGCTACCTGATCGCCGGGCTGTTCCCGTTCGCGGCAGGCATCGTGCGCCAGCATCTCGCCGACCTGTCACCCGCGTGGATCGCGATGGCCTGCCTGTGTGTCGCGCTGTTCGCGCTGGCGGCAGGCTTTGCACCGAAGCGGGCGCTGCACGCCGCGCGCGCGTAGCAGCGGCCGCCGCTCAGTTGACCGGCTCGCAAAACGGGATCTTGTCGCGCAGCGCGTTGCCTGCGGCGACCGGGTCCCGTCCTGCCGGCAGCGTGACGGAAACCGACGTATGCCCGGTTTTGCTGCGCGGTTCCAGGCCCGGCCAATGGCTCTCCTTCCACGTGGCGATCCAGTCGAGATTGCCGGCGCTCGCACCGGGCACGAAGCGCAGCCGCAGCGAACCGTCGAAGTCTTCGCTGCAATGCGGCGAGTGCTGATAGTCGTGCTCGGTGAAGCAGGCCCGAATCTGCTTGTCGCAGCTGAACGGGAGCTTCGAGACGCGTGGCGTGCGGGCGTGGCCGCCGTTCGGCCGCAGTTCGACGAAGTCGGCGTTTTCCCAGCTTCCTCCGCCGCCTGAATAGCTTTCTGCCCAACCGGCCAGCACCGCGACCGCGAAGCGCTCGCCGCCCAGCGGGTACAGCGCGGGGTAGATCTGGAGCGGTGGCGGATCGCCGTCGCCGACGCCCCGGTCGGCGGGCTGATAGTCGGAGAAATTCCACTGCTGAACGACCTTCCAGCCAGCGGCAGGCGCGAAGCTCACTTTCAGCAGCTGCGGGCCCGGCAGGATCGCGTAGTAGATGCCCGACGCGTCGTTCCTGGCCCGGTACAGCGACGGCGCGTTGTCCGCATCGCCTGACTGGCCGGGCGCGCCGCACGATGCCGACGCCAACGCGCAAACCTTGCGCGGCCAGTCGCGATCGGGCACGGCGGTTTTCGCGACCGCGACGAATGGCACGGCGCGGGCTTCGGTGGCTTCACCGGCGGCGTTGACCGCGGATGCCGCCAGCAGCGCGGCCGTCAATCCCGCCAGGCCGACAATGCCCGATCGAATACGGGTACCCATTCAATGGTGTCCTTGTAAGGTGGTTGGCGTGCCGTGATCCCGCGAAGTGGCCCAGTCTGCCCGAAAGCGCCCGCCTCGCCCAGACACTGCACCGTTCTCAGTCGCCCGCTTCCTGTTCCGCCAGGAACCGCCGATAGGCGCGTTCAGACGGGCAGCGCCGCAAGTCGCACGCGTCTTCGTCGCACTGACGGCACACGCGGACCGCGTTCGACATGTCGTCGGCGAGCGCGCCGACCAGTTGCTCGCAGATTGGCATGAGCTGCGCGCATTGCTCGGGCGTTAGCGTGCGCGTGAGATCCGCGATTGCCGTGCCGCGCGCGGCCAGCACCTGCTGCACCGCATCGTGCCCGGTCTCGGTCAGCGTCAGCACGACGGTGCGCTTGTCGTCGCCGGGTTCGCGCGCGACGAGCCCTTCCTGTGCCATCCGCTCGGCGAGCCGCACGGCCGACGAATGCACGAGCATCAATTGCCGCGCCAGCGCGTCGATCGTCAGCGCATGAGATTGCGACAGCAGCACCAGCGCATCCACGCTCGACCCGTGCAGCCCCGTGTCGCGGGCGATTGCGTCCTCTACCCGGTCGTTCAGCCCGAGCGCGAGTGCGCCCAGCAAATTGTTCAGGCGTTGCTTTTTCACGTAGGCGCTCCTAGCATATGTGTGCGTCACGCATATAATTTAAACCACCGTTTCACCGATGTCAGCCGCGGCGCGGCCCGCTCGATCCGGGCGGCCGCACGCCCGCATTCTACGGGTCGACAGGCCGAGTGGAGTCCACGCATGAACGACAACGCGCGCAAGACCGGATATCTGATCATGGCGACGTTGTGCTGGGGCGTCGCCATTCCGTTCAGCAAAATGCTGCTGCCGGCCCTGTCGCCCGCGTGGCTCATCGTGCTGCAGATCGCCGCCAGCGTCACGGTACTCGCCTGCTTCGCCGTCGCGCAACGCGTGAGCCTGACAGGCATCGTGCCGGCGCAGCTCGCCGTCGTCGCGCTGATCGGCATGCTCGAGCCATGCGGCGCGTACTACCTCGGGTTCGTCGGCATGCAATCCACGTCCGCGCTGCACACGGCGGTGATCTTCGCGCTCGAACCGCTCGGCATCCTCGCGTTCAACATCGCGCTGTTCCGCTTCAGGGTCGACAGGCGGCTGCTGGTGGCGGGCGTCGTCGCGTTGCTGGGTGTCGTCGTCATCACGCTCGGCGACCCGTCGGCGGACGGGCACGCGTCGCTGCGCGGCGATGCGTTCGTGTTCGCCGGCGTGATGGTGGCCGCGCTGTACGTGTCGCTGTCGACGCAGGCCGTGACGCTTCCGTCCACGACCGCGATGCTGCTGATCCAGCAGGCCGGCTCGCTGCTGCTGGCGCTCGTGCTGCTCGGCGTCGATGCGGGCCGCGGCGGCCCGCTCCGGTTGCCGGCGTGGCCGGCCGTGTGGCCCGCGCTGGCGATCGGCGTGCTGCAGTTCACGCTCGCGTTCCTGTTCTATTTTCGCGGCGCGCGCGACAACGCATCGTACTGGAGCGTGGTCGTGCTCAATCTGATTCCCGTCGTGGGCATCGCCGCGTCGATCCTGATCCTCGGCGAATCGGCGTCGCCGATCTACTTCGTCGGCGGCGCAATCACGATCGGCGCGGCGCTCTACACGCACCTGCGCGAACGCCGTACCGGGCTCGCGCCCGCCCGTGCGTGATCAGCCCGCGCTTGCGTACAGCGTCGAATCCGCGAACCCTTCGGCGTCCAGCACGCGCCCGATCAGGATCAACGCGGTGCGCTCGATCTGCGTGCCCTGCACCTTGGCGACGATGTCGGCGAGCGTGCCGGTCACGCGTTCCTCGTCGGGCCAGCTCGCGCGATAGATCACCGCGACCGGGCAATCGGCGCCGTAATGCGGCAGCACTTCGTCGACGATGCGGGCGAGATGGCGCACGCCGAGATGGATCGCGAGCGTCGCGCGGTGCGCGGCGAGCGAGCCGAGCGCTTCGCCTTCCGGCATCGTCGTCTTGCCCGCGAAGCGCGTGAGGATCACCGTCTGCGCGACGCCGGGCAGCGTCAGCTCGACGCCGAGCGTGGCCGCGCACGCGGCCGTGGCGGTCACACCGGGTACGATTTCGTACGGAATCCCGAGCGCCTTGAGACGGCGGATCTGCTCGCCGATCGCGCCGTACAGCGACGGGTCGCCCGAATGTACGCGGGCGACGTCCTGCCCTTTCGCATGGGCGCCGGCGAGCAGCGCGACGATTGCGTCGAGGTCGAGCTCGGCCGTATTGACGACCTGTTCCGCGCGATGGCCGTCGAGCACGGCGGCCGGCACTAGCGAACCCGCATACAGGATCACCGGGCACGTGCGCACGAGGCGCTGGCCCTTCACCGTGATCAGCTCCGGGTCGCCGGGGCCCGCGCCGATGAAATACACCGTCATCGAAAAATCTCCGTCAATTCATGGGATGACCGGCCGCGCGGCGTCATGCGCGCGCGGCCGGATCGAGCGCGTCGATGAGCGCGGCGGCCGAGTCGAACGCGCAGTCGGCGTCGGGCAGCGGCGGCCGGCGCAGCATCACGACCGGCAACCTGCGTTCGCGCGCGACGTCGAGCTTGGCTTCGGTGGCCGCGCCACCGCTGTTCTTGCTGACGACGACGTCGATGCCCATCAGCGCGAACAGCGCGCGCTCGCCGTCGAGCGTGAACGGCCCGCGCGCGGCGACGATCTGCGCCCGTGCGTTGCCGGGATGCGCGTCGAGGCAGCGCACGAGCCAGAACTGGTGCGGCGGGATCGCGTCGAGATGTGCGAGCGGTTCGCGGCCGAGCGTGAACAGCGGCCGCTTGAACGGCGCGAGCGCGGCTTCGATGCCGGCCCAGTCGTCGACCATGCGCCAGTCGTCGCCGGGTTGCGGCGACCACGGCGCGCGACGCAGCGCCCACAGCGGCACGCCCGCTTCACGCGCCGCGGCGGCGGCGTTCGCGCTGATCTGCGCGGCATACGGATGCGTCGCATCGATCACGAGGCCGATGCCGGCGCTGCGCAGATACGCGGCCAGCCCGGCAGCACCGCCGAAGCCGCCGACGCGCACGTCGCAGCGCAGTTCGTCGGGCACCTTGCCGAGGCCTGCCAGGCTGTAGACGTGATGGGGCCCGAGTGCGCGTGCGATTTTCAGTGCTTCGCCGGTGCCGCCGAGCAGCAGGATGCGCGTGCTCATCGCGCCTCCCCGACGAAGCGGCCCTGCCGGTCGATCGCGAACATCTCGACGGCGACCGACGGCGGCACGATGTCGCGCGCGACGCGCAGCGCGTGCGCGCAGACGAGATCGCCGAGCGGCACGCCATCGGCGTGCGCGAGCTTCAAGGCTTCCTGGCTCGTGTTCGCGGCGCGCATCGCGGCCTGCAGCGTGTCGCTTGCGCCCGCCTCGGCCGCCCACTGCGCGAGCAGCGGCAGGTCGATGCTCGAATGGCGGCTATGCAGGTCGAGATGGCCGGCGGCGAGCTTGCTGAGCTTGCCGAAGCCGCCGCACATCGACAGCCGCGCGACCGGTGCGCGCCGCAGGTGCTTGAGCACCGCGCCCGCGAAATCGCCCATCTCGATCAGCGCCATGTCGGGCAGTTGATAGTGCGCGCGCATCGCGTCCTCGCTTGCGTTGCCCGTGCACGCGGCAATGTGCGCGATGCCATTCGCCCGCGCGACGTCGATGCCCTGGTGGATCGACGCGATATAGGCCGAGCACGAGAACGGCCGCACGATGCCGGTCGTGCCGAGGATCGACAGCCCGCCGACGATGCCGAGGCGCGGGTTCATCGTCTTCAGCGCGAGCGCTTCGCCGCCTTCGACGCCGATCGTCACGTCGAAGCCGCCCGCATGGCCATGCTCGGCCGCCAGCGCCTCCAGGTGCGTCGTCATCATCTGGCGCGGCACCGGGTTGATCGCCGGTTCGCCGACCGGCAGCGTCAGCCCCGCGCGCGTGACCGTGCCGACGCCGGGCCCCGCATGAAACCGCACGCCGGGCGCCGCCGCGAGCGCGACGCGCGCGAAGATCAGCGCGCCGTGCGTGACGTCCGGATCGTCGCCGGCATCCTTGATCGTGCCGGCTTCCGCACCGTCGGCGGTGGCCCGGCAGAACTCGAGCCGCATCATCACGCGCTGCCCCTTCGGCAGCACGATCTCGACTGCGTCGTCCGCACGACCCGCGAGCAGCAGCCGCGCGGCGGCGAGCG
The DNA here is from genome assembly GCF_017104865.1 of Burkholderia sp. Ac-20349. Lineage (NCBI taxonomy): Bacteria > Pseudomonadati > Pseudomonadota > Betaproteobacteria > Burkholderiales > Burkholderiaceae > Burkholderia > Burkholderia sp. Ac-20349. The sequence goes on along the minus strand of NZ_JAAGPM010000240.1, from coordinate 961 downwards.
ACGTCGCGGTCGCGCAACTGCCGGTCGTATAGCCGAAGCGTAGCGGCGCGGGCTGTTCGGGGGTCTCGTCGCGCATCACGCGTCCGTTGCGTCCGTTGCGTTCGTCATGGCCGGCGATCCGGTCGTGTCGGCCGCGTCGGGCTTGCGCACGTCGTACAGCGTGACCGGCAACGGCTGGCGCCACGTATCGAAGCGGCCAAGCGGCTCGGCGTGCGCGAGCGATACGCGCGTGAGCGTGCCGCCGTGCGCGTCGCGCCAGGCGGCAAGCGCCATCTCACCCTGCAGCGTGACCGCATTCGCGACCAGCCGGCCGCCGGGCTTCAGCGATACCCAGCAGGCGTCGAGCACGCCCGGCGCGGTCGCCCCGCCGCCGATGAAGATCGCGTCGGGCGCGGCGAGCCCCGCGAGCGCATCGGGGGCGCGGCCGGCGACGAGTTGCAGGCCCGGCACGCCGAGCGCGTCACGGTTGTGCTCGATGAAGCGCTGTCGCTCCGCATGCGCTTCGATCGCGATCGCCTGGCAGGACGGATGCGCGCGCATCCATTCGATGCCGATCGAGCCGCTGCCGGCGCCGACGTCCCACAGCAGCTCGCCGGGCGCGGGTGCGAGGCGCCCGAGCGTCATCGCGCGCAGGTCGCGCTTGGTGAGCTGGCCGTCGTGACGGTATGCATCGTCGGGCAAGCCCGGCGTGAGCGCCCGGCGCGGCGCGTCGGGGCCGGCCTGGCAGTCGAGTGCGACGAGATTGAGCGCGGCCGTTTCGTCGACGTGCCAGTCCTGCGCAAGCCCGTCGAGACGCCGCTCGAGCGGGCCGCCCAGATGTTCGAACACGCTGACGCGCGTCGGCCCGAAGCCGCGCGCGACGAGCTCGGCCGCGACGGCGGCCGGCGTCCGGCCGTCGGCACTCAACACGAACAGGCGGCGTCCGGGCAGCAGGTGACGCGCGAGCGTCGCAAGCGGCCGA
>NZ_JAAGPM010000239.1:0-7136 GCF_017104865.1 Burkholderia sp. Ac-20349 | reverse complement strand
CAGATCGACCCGAATCTCGAAGCCGCCGCGCGCATCTTCGGCGCAAACACGTGGCGCTATTTCCGCTACGTGCTGCTGCCGCTGCTCGTGCCCGGCATGCTCGCGGCGGGGCTGCTCGTGCTGGTGCCTTTCACGATCCCGTCGCGCGTGCCGTCGATCGAGCCGCGCCATTTGCGCAGGTCGTACAGCAGGTCCTCGATGACGCGCACGAGCAGCGCGGGCCCGAAGCCAGTGTCACTCATGCGATTCGCCCTCGTGCGTACGCGGCTCGGCCGCCGCGGGAACACTGGCGAGCCACGTCTCCATCGCGCGCAGCCATTCGTCGACCTCGCGGCCCCAGAAATGCGCGGCATGCGCGATCGGTGCGACGCTGTCGTCGGGAATCGTGGACATCATGTGCGCAACCGTACGCGACAGATCGTCCGCGCACGCGCGCAGCCGCGCGATATCGCGCCGGATGCTGGCGTCGGCCACGCGGTGCGGCGTGTCTTCCGATGAGGTCGTCATCCGTTTCCTCCCAGGTAGCGCCGCAGGCGCAGCGCGGTATCGTCGAGCGCATCGGCGAGCCGCTGTTCGCGTTGCCGCAGCGGTCCCGCCGCGGTGTCGCACAGCCGCTGCAGCTGTGGTCGCGACGGGTCGTCCGGCTCCGCCGACGCAAGCGCACGCGACAGCGCCTGGTCGAGCTCGCGGCGCAGGTGATGCATGACCGATGCCGCGTCGTCGAGCTGACGCCGCGCGCGTTCGATCTGCGTGAGCCATTCGGCGATCGGACCGTCCATCACGCGGGTTCCTCCGTGCGATCGAGTGCGAGCGCCGCGGCGAATGCGCCGAGCGCGCCGGACAGGTTTTCACGCGGCGAAACGGCGGGCGCGTCGCCGCTCATGTAGGTTTTGAAGACGGTCGACGTGCCGGCACCGCGCGCGTGATGCAGGGCCATCACCGGACGATCGCCGGCGCTTTGCAGCGCGTGCGCATCCGGACGGCCCATCAGCTTGAGCGATTCGTCGGCCGACATCTGCATCAGCACCTGGTGGCCGAACAGGTCGAGCTGGCGCCGGATGTCGAACACGCGCTCGAACGCGCGCCGCTGTTCGATCGCCATCACGACGTGCAGCCCGACGCGCGGCCCGTTCTGCACGATCTGCGCGAGCACGCGACCCGCATCGGACGGTTCGAAGCCCCATTGCTCGCTGCGATTGCTGACGAGTCCCGCCGTGCGCAGCGGATCCGGCACGAACAGCAGGCGGGTCGGCTCGCGGTGCTGGCCCTCGCGGTCGAGCGACGCACGGCGCGCGGCTTCGTCGGCCCAGCGCTGCAACAGCGCAAGCGTGCCCGCTTCGTCTTCGCCGCTGTCGAAATCGATGCCGGCCGGCGCACAGACCGTGTCGCGCAAGGCGCGCCACGCCGGCGCGAGGCCGTGGTCGACGACCCCGATGCCGACCTCCGCGCGGCCGCGCGCGGCGAGTGCCGACAGGGCGGTCGCGAGCATCATGCCGGCCCGCGCGTTCGCGTTCTGGCCGACGATCAACACGTTTTCGTCGTCGGCGCGCCGCAGCGCGAACGCCGCATACGAATGGACATCGAGCGCGCGGCCGAGCCAGACCGGCACCGGACGATCGACCGGATGCCATCCCGGCAGGCCGAAGCCGCCCTGGCGTTCGGGCGTCGCCGCCAGGTGCGCGAGTGCGTCGTCGTCGGGCGGGGCGCCGGCCAGCAGCCGCGCGATCGCCGGCGTCTCGAGGAACACCGGCTGCTCGACACCGTCGAGCGTCACGCACACGGCGTCGATGCCGGCCTGCGCGGCCTTCTCGCGCAGCTTGCCGATCAGGTCGTCGCGCGTCGCGCGATCGAGCAGCGCGACCTGCCCCTGGACGTTGTGGCCGGCACGGCCGCTTTCCGCGTTGACGAGCACCTGCCCGGCGGCGGTCAGGCTTTCGATCATCTGCCGGCCTTCGGCGTCGAATTCCGTGATGCCGCCCGTCGAGCCGGCGGTCGCTTTCATCGCGATGCGCAGGTGGATGTTGTTCATGAACTCGCGTGCGCCGATCATCTCGCGCGGCGCGAACTGCTGCGATGCGCAGAACAGGTGAATCCCCGCGCTGCGTCCCTTCGCGGCGAGTTCGATGAGGCGGCGGGAGCCGTCGCCGTCGGGATCCTGCTCGACGACTTCCTGGTACTCGTCGATCACGAGCATCAGGCGCGGCAGCGTCTCGTTCGGGAAGCGCTCGCGGAACGCGCGGTAGCCGTCGACGCCGTGCGCACGGAACAGCGCGTTGCGCCGCTCCATTTCCTCGAGGAGATCGACCAGCAGGCTGCGGGACAGGTCCGGCGGCGTATTCAGCGAGATCACGGCCGCATGCGGCAGCGAACGGTACGGCGCGAATTCCACGCCGTTCTTGCCGTCGACCAGGTAGAAGCGCAGCTCGCGAGGCGAATAGCGGCACGCGAGCGTCGTGATCAGGACATGGAGCAGGGTGGACTTGCCGGCGCCCGAGGTCGCGCTCAGCACGCCGTGGATCGAGAACGACTCGCGGCTCTCGCCGAACATCACGGTCAACGGATCCGACTGGCCGCGGTGGCCGATCTGGGCGCTGACGTGCCACGTGGCGTCTTGGTTCCACCAGCTGTCCGTTGCGCCGATGCCGCTCGCGCTGATGTCGAGCACCGCGCGTTCCGGTTCGAACGCGGCCGCGCGCGACAGCAGGCTTTCGAGCCGCGCGGGCGTCGGCAGCACGTCCGGAGCGCCTTCGCCGATGCGCGCACCGAGCGTCGCGGGCTGCTGGGGCGCCCACAGCGGATACTGGCCGAGGTCGATGTCGCGCGGCATCGGCGCCGTTTCGTCGAAATGGATCAGGAAGTACGTCCCGTTCGCCATCCCGTTGCGCGCGAAGCGCAGCAGCTTGGCGGCCGTGACCTCGTCGAAGCCGCGCGGGAAGTCGGCCACGCAGACGATCTGCAGCTTCTCGCGCTGCCGCACCGACGGAGCGAGCTGGTCGAACGACGAGACCTTGTGGTCGAGGTACTGGCTGCTGATGCGCCCGAATTCCGCCTCGATCGCGTCGAGCCTGCGATGCAGGTCGCGGGTCTTCTCCGCTTTCGCGAAACTGTTGGCCCACTGGAACGTGTTGCCGCTGTTGTGCGGATCCAGGAACACGAATTCCGCCATCTTCGGCAGCGTCAGGTGGATCCGCAGCGCGAGTGCGCCGAGCAGCTGCAGCATCGCGAGCCGGCTCTCCGGCTTGTCGCTGCGCAGCGTGACGATGCGTTGCCGGCCGATGAACGGCACGAAGGCGGGAATCGTCACGAGGCCGCTCCCGGTGCGCACGCCGATCGTTCCGGCGTACAGGCGGTCCGGCAACGGCCGGCCGGCTGCGTAGGCGGCGTGCAGCGCGGCCGGATCGCTGGTGTCCCACGCGGGATCGTCCCAGCCGAGCGTTTCGGCCGCATCGACCGCGGCGGACGCCGCACGCAACGTGTCGAGCAGCGGCCCCGATTCATGCGCGGCGTCGCGGCGCAGGTTCGCACGCTGGATCCGCATCGCGTCGCTCGTCGCGCGCAGCTTCTGCTTGAGCTGTCCGATCCCGGTCTCGATGTCCGTCTGCACGCGCTGCATCACGCCGGCCACGGTCTTCAGGTCGCGCAGCCGCAGGCGCGGGGCGAGCGTGGCCGCCTGCTTGGCGGCGAAATCGAGCTTCTGAACGGTATCGACGTCCTTGAAGCGTGCGACGAGCGCGTCGACTTCCTGGGGTGTCAAGGGAACCGGTTTGTTGGACATGGCGGATTCCGAAGAGGGAGGATGACGGGGCCGGCCTCGCGGGCCGGCCGGGCAAATCACTGGAATACGAGGCCGCGCGCCTTCATGTCCGCGGCCTTGCGCATCGCGGCGTCGACGTCGCCGCGAATCACGGTGCCGTCGGCAAACAGGAACGCGGGCGTCGCCGAGCGCGGGAAGAACAGCTGCTTCAGGTCCCACCATGCCGCGCGGTCGAAGCGGCTGCACGGCGCGGTGCTGCCGCGCCCGGTGCGCATCAGCTTGTTCCAGTCCCCGAGCGGATCGTCGGCGCAGGCAAGATGCTCGACGACCGGCATCCGCGTCGGGTCGAGCGTGATCGGCAGGATCGCGAAGCTGTACGGGCTGCTCTCCATTGCGGCCTGGTCACGCCGGCAGTACGGGCAGTCCGGGGCGGCCAGGTAGACGAACACGGGGGCGTCGGCGCCTTGGTGCACCAGCTTGTCGACGGGCATCGAGCGCAACAGTTGCTGGACGAGCGGCGAATCCTGCGCGACGTGCTCCCAGCCCTTCCAGTGCTTCACGTTCGCGACGCGCCATTGCTGGTAGTACGGGTTCGACGTGTCGTCGCCCAACGGCGTCAGCAGCCACGACGCGTCGCTGTCGAAGAACATCACGGGCATGCCGACGAGCGGCGGCGGCGCGCTGCCGGCTTTCGACACGCGGATCGCGTAGATGCCCGGAAAGGCGGAACCGGTGTAGGCCTGGTCGGCCTCGGGGCGCAGCCCGTCGGGATGGCTGAAGCGGCTCGTCGTCGCTTCATAGCGCGCACGCACGTCGGGCGGGATCTGCGCATGGGCCGACAGAAGCGGAAGCGCCGCCAGCGCGGCGGCGAAGAGGGTGAGCAGAGGGCGACGGAACATGGGGTTCTCCGAAAGTGGACGAAGGGGCGCCGGCATGGGTGGCCATGTGAAGCGCGCCGTTCGTCTCTTCATTCGCGTGAGGGTGCAATTTGTTCGCCCGCGATCGAGGCCTGCGGCGAACCCGCCCGGAAGGCGGTACGCCGGCAGGCCGTCACGCGGCCGTCATGCGGAACGGCGCGCACCGCATTCGCCGCAGAACAGGTCGTCGGCGGCCATGGGCTTGTGGCATTGCGCACACGCTGTCGCATCGTCCGCGGCCGGCGACGCCGTACCCGGCGACGTCAGCGGAGCGGCGCCCGCCGCGCCGGCGGTGCTGGCGGTGTGTGCGTCGCGTGCTTTCGCGAGGCGATCGGCGGCGCGCTCGCGTGCCTGTTCGGCGTGGCGTTTCGCGTCCGCGACGTGCTGGCTCAGCTTTTCTTCCGTCGCGGAGAAATCGACGCCGCTGACCGTCTGCAGGTAGATGAGGCACGTGCCGTTGACGAACGTCAGGAACGGAATCACGAGACCGATCGCGAACAGCAGGCCGTTGCCGAAGCCGTACGCGCCCAGGTAGGCCATGCTGCGGTAGTCGAACCCGCCCATGCCGCCCATCCCGCCGAAACCGCCACCCGCGGCATCCGCGCCGAGACCGTAGGCGCCCATGCCGTACGCGCTGGCGTGGCGGCCGAACCCGCCGAGGCCACCCAGGCCACCCATGCCGCCGAGCATGCCCAGCAAGCCGCCCAACGGGCTGGTGCCGGTCGCCGCGGAGATCGACGACGCGATCGCGGCGCCCGTGCCGAGGATGCCGAACACGACCGCCGACAGTACGCCGACGAGCAGCAGCAACCCGAACATCCTGACGATCACGCCCAGCAGCTGGCGACGGCCGATATGCAGCAGGCGCGCGGCGGTCTGCAGCGTCGTGTTGCCCTGCCAGACGGCGGGGGCGGCGAGCGGATAGCCGACGTACCACATGCCAGCGAAGATCGCGCCCGCGACGATTGCCGCGAGCGGATACGCGATCGCATACAGCAGCGGGCCGAGGCCCGGGATCTTGCAGACCAGGAACACGATCAGCAGCGCGAGCAGCAGCAGGATCCAGCCGACGGCGAGCAGCACGCCGATCCCGAGGAGGCGGTGGGCGGTGAACGTCGCCTGCAGCACCGCATCGACGAACCCGACCGATTCGCCCTGCGCATCGCGCATCAGCACGATACCGACCGCGGAATAGCCGATGAGCGCAGTGGCGAAGGTCGCGATGACGAACAGCAGGCCGAGCACCGGGCTGTGACGGAGGACCTGGATCGTGAGCATGCCCATCAGCATGCTGGCGACGATCGCGAAAGCGCACATGGCGAGCGCGCGCCAGTTCGTGACCGCCTCGGCGGCGCGCAGCAGGCCGAACTTGCCCGCCTCGGGCGCGTGATCGAGCGTTGACATCGTTGAATCTCCTTGCGAGGACGGGCCGGTCAGTGTGCGGCGGGGGCGTCGAGCAGCGCGACGACAGTCACGCCGTCGACCTGCGCGAGCTGGATGTTCGACTGCCGGATCGTGCCGGGCTTGCCGTTCAGGTAGACCTGGCTCTTGAGCGTGTACGTGCCTTGCGGCGCGCCCGACGGCAGTTTCAGCGTGAAGCTGTTGTCGAATTCGCCGCTGCCCGGCGTGGCGTTGACGACCTTCTCGCCGCGCTTGAACTGCTCGCCCGACGGCGCGTAGACGGTCACGACTTCCTTGACTTCCTGGACGGGCTCGTTGGTACCGGACACTGCGCGAATCTGCGATTCCAGCTTGATCGGATCGCCGGCCTTGACGGCGGAACGCGGCGTCACGACCGTGTTGTAGGCGTCGATCTTCGCGTACGGCGGCAGGTTGTTGCGATTGCTCGCGCGGTAATCGCGATCGACTTCGGCGGCCGTCTTCGTCTGCCGCGTGGCCACTTCGATCACGGCGCACGCGGCAAGCCCGGCGACTGCGCCACCGATCGCGCCCTTGGTGCCGCCGATCAGCGCACCGACGATCGCGCCGCCGGCGCCGAGCGCCGTACAGCGCAGCACGGATTCGGACGAGATCCCGCCGGCCCCGTTCTGGGAAGCGCAGCCGCTGGCGAGCAAGGTGACCGCGCAGGCCGCGGCGAGGGTTTTCTGGATTGTCATGTCGGTCTTCTCCGGCGCTTTATTCAAGTGTGCTGTTGTTGCGCAAGGCATCCATCTGCCGCGCCTTCGCCTTGTCGATGAGCGTCTTCGCCGGACGATTGCCGGGCTCGAGCGCAAGGACGCTTTCCGCTGTCGCGATGGCCTTGTCGTACTGGCCGCGCGACAGGTCGCCCTGCGCGCGTTTCAGCAAGCCGTCGATCGCGGGCGAGGCCGGCGCCGTTGCGGCGCCCGTCAGCGCACGGCGCAGCTTGCGGCCGGGCATGAAGTACGGATTGGCGAGCAGGATCCGCTGGCGCGCCTGGCCGATCGCCGCGAGATACGCCTTCTCGATCGCGCGGCGATTCACGA
>NZ_JAAGPM010000238.1:0-7167 GCF_017104865.1 Burkholderia sp. Ac-20349 | reverse complement strand
GTTCTCTTGTCAGGCCGTAGTTGCAATGGGTTCTTTCGCGGGTTTCTCCCCCTCTGTCTGCAGCTAATCAAGAAGGGGACAGTAATGAGTCTCATCGAAGTCAAGGTTCCGGATATCGGCGATTTCATCGACGGCCCGGCCGACATCGTCCTCGTCGACGCGCAGCTCGGCGCCGACGGCGCGTTCTCGGCGCTGGCGCGCGAAGCGCACGACGTGCTGGTCGTCACGCGGGTCGCCGCGCAGGCGATCACCGAGGCGTACGCGTGCATGAAGCGGTTGCATTTCGCGCATGCGTTCGCGCAGTTCCGCGTGCTGACCAATCACGTCGGCAGCCACGCGGACGCGAAGGTCGCGTTCGACAACCTCGCGGGCGTCGCGAGCCGCTACCTGACCGTGTCGATCGCCGACGCGGGCTGCGTGAGCGCCGATCCGCTCGTCGAGCATGCGCGCGAACTGACGCGGGCCGCGGTCGATGCGTTCCCGTCGTCGGCCGCCGCGCGCGACTACCGGCAGATTGCCGCCGACCTGCTGTACTGGCCGATGCGCCCGCGTTCGGGTGCGGGCCGCGCCGTGCACGCGGGCGGCAAGCCGTCGTATGAGGCGGGCGCGGCACACGCCGCGTGAGCGCCACCGGAAGGAGAGAGCCATGATGTACAACGCTCAAGGAAAGATGTCCCAGGCCGACGTGCTCGCGCAATATGCGCCGCTCGTGCGACGCCTCGGGCTGCAGCTCGTCGCGAAGATGCCGGCGAGCGTCGACCTCGACGACCTGATCCAGGCCGGCATGATCGGCCTGATGGACGCGGCCGGCCGCTACAAGGAAGACCAGGGCGCGCAGTTCGAGACCTACGCGACCCAGCGCATCCGCGGCGCGATGCTCGACGAGCTGCGCAGCAACGACTGGCTGCCGCGCAGCCTGCGCAAGACGTCGCGCGAGGTCGAGCACGCGGTGCACCAGGTCGAGCAGCATCTCGGCCGCTCGGCGAGCGAGACCGAGATCGCGCAGCACCTGAACATGCCGCTCGACGAATACCAGGGGATGCTGCAGGACCTGCACGGCAGCCAGCTGATCTATTACGAGGATTTCGACCGCGCGGCCGACGACGAGCCGTTCCTCGACCGCTACCGCGTCGATCACGCCGATCCGCTGTCGGCGCTGCTCGACGAGCACCTGCGCGAAGCGCTCGTCGAGGCGATCGAGCGGCTGCCGGAGCGCGAGAAGCTGCTGATGTCGCTGTACTACGAACGGGGTCTGAATCTGCGCGAGATCGGCGCGGTGCTCGAAGTGAGCGAATCGCGCGTGTGCCAGCTGCACAGCCAGGCCGTCGCGCGCCTGCGCGCGCGGCTGCGCGAACAGGCGTGGGTCGGCGCGGAGTCCTGACCCTTTCCTGACGGCCGCGCGCGCCGACGCCGCGCGCTTGTGCCGGGTGAGTGCCGTGTGTGCGGCGCTTGCGCATTCCGCGCGCCGATTTGCTACAATCCCCTCCGTTTTCCGAGGAGCGTTGCGACGGGCCATTCCGGCTCGCCAGGCTCGGAAGGCTTCACCAAGCAGCCGTGCGGCGCATGCGCGCCGGCTCCGCTTCCTGAACGGCGCTCACGTCACCAATCTAGAAACTTTTTAGAAAGGAGGGCGTGATGAACGCCATTATCGATTCCAAAGCTTCCAACGATTACGTCGTCGCCGACATGGCGCTGGCCGGCTGGGGCCGCAAGGAACTGAACATTGCCGAGACCGAAATGCCGGGCCTCGTGCAGATCCGCGACGAATACAAGGCGCAGCAGCCGCTGAAGGGCGCGCGCATTGCCGGTTCGCTGCACATGACGATCCAGACGGGCGTGCTGATCGAGACGCTGAAGGCGCTCGGCGCGGACGTCCGCTGGGCCTCGTGCAACATCTTCTCGACGCAGGACCACGCAGCGGCCGCGATCGTCGAATCCGGCACGCCGGTGTTCGCGTTCAAGGGCGAGTCGCTCGACGAATACTGGGAGTTCTCGCACCGCATCTTCGAATGGCCGAACGGCGAATTCGCGAACATGATCCTGGACGACGGCGGCGACGCAACGCTGCTGCTGATCCTCGGCGCGAAGGCCGAGAAGGACCGTTCGGTGATCGCGAAGCCGACCAACGAGGAAGAAGTCGCGCTGTACAAGTCGATCGCGACGCACCTCGACGCGGACCCGACCTGGTACTCGACGCGCCTCGCGCACATCAAGGGCGTGACCGAAGAAACCACGACCGGCGTGCACCGCCTGTACCAGATGGAAAAGGACGGCCGCCTGCCGTTCCCGGCGTTCAACGTGAACGATTCGGTCACGAAGTCGAAGTTCGACAACCTGTACGGCTGCCGTGAATCGCTGGTCGACGGCATCAAGCGCGCGACCGACGTGATGATCGCGGGCAAGGTCGCGGTCGTCGCGGGCTACGGCGACGTGGGCAAGGGCTGCGCGCAATCGCTGCGCGGCCTTGGCGCTACCGTGTGGGTCACCGAAATCGACCCGATCTGCGCGCTGCAGGCGGCGATGGAAGGCTACCGCGTCGTGACGATGGAATACGCGGCCGACAAGGCCGACATCTTCGTGACGGCGACCGGCAACTTCCACGTGATCGGCCACGATCACATGAAGGCGATGCGCCACAACGCGATCGTCTGCAACATCGGTCACTTCGACTCGGAAATCGACGTCGCGTCGACCCGCCAGTACCAGTGGGAAAACATCAAGCCGCAGGTCGACCACATCATCTTCCCGGACGGCAAGCGCGTGATCCTGCTGGCGGAAGGCCGCCTCGTGAACCTCGGCTGCGCGACCGGCCACCCGTCGTTCGTGATGTCGAACTCGTTCGCGAACCAGACGCTCGCGCAGATCGAGCTGTTCGTGCGCGGCGCCGAGTACGAGAACAAGGTGTACGTGCTGCCGAAGCACCTCGATGAAAAGGTCGCGCGCCTGCACCTCGCGCGCATCGGCGCGAACCTGTCCGTGCTGTCGGACGAGCAGGCTTCGTACATCGGCGTCGCGAAGGAAGGCCCGTTCAAGCCGAACCACTACCGCTACTGATCCGATGCGCCGCTGCCGCGGTGCCGAGCGCGCGTCGCCGACGCGCCCACGGTACGGCGGCACGGCGCGGATCGCCGGCTGCCGCGGCGCGCCTTCGGGCACCCGCGGCGGCCGGCGGCGGCCACTGATCGTACCGATCGACAACCGAACCGGAGCACTCCATGAGCGTCATCCTCACCTGGGTCATCAACGCGCTCGCGCTGCTGATCATCACGTACCTCGTGCCGTCGATCCACATCAAGAGCTTCGGCACGGCGCTGATCATCGCGGTCGTGCTCGGCCTGATCAACACGGTGATCCGCCCGGTGCTGATCCTGCTGACGCTGCCCGTCACGATCGTCACGCTCGGGGTGTTCATCCTCGTCGTGAACGCGCTGTGTTTCTGGTTCGCGTCGTCGCTGCTGAAGGGCTTCGAGGTGTCGGGCTTCTGGTCCGCGTTCTTCGGTTCGATCCTGTACAGCATCGTGTCGTGGCTGCTGTCCGCGCTGATCTTCGGGCAGCGCGACATCGGCTGATCTTTTCGAATCATGAAACCGATCGAACTCTCGTTTGAATTCTTCCCGCCGAAGACGGCGGAAGGCGTCGAGAAGCTGCGCGCCACGCGTGCGCAGCTGCTGCCGCTGAAGCCGAAATTCGTGTCCTGCACGTTCGGCGCCGGCGGTTCGACGCAGCAGGGCACGCTCGATACGGTGCTCGACATGCAGAAGGACGGCCTCGAGGCCGCGCCGCACCTGTCGTGCATCGGCTCGTCGCGCGACAGCCTGCGCGCGATCCTCGACCAGTACCGCTCGTACGGCATCCGCCACATCGTCGCGCTGCGTGGCGACCTGCCGTCGGGGATGGGCGAAGTCGGCGAGCTGCGCTATGCGTCGGAGCTCGTCAGCTTCATCCGTGCCGAGCACGGCGACTGGTTCCACATCGAAGTCGCCGCGTATCCGGAATACCACCCGCAGTCGCGTTCGCCGAAGGCCGATCTCGAGAACTTCGCACGCAAGGTGAAAGCCGGCGCGAATTCCGCGATCACGCAGTATTTCTTCAATGCGGACGCGTATTTCCGCTTCGTCGACGACGTGCGCAAGCTCGGCGTGGACGTGCCGATCGTGCCGGGCATCATGCCGATCACGAACTTCTCGCAGCTGATGCGCTTCTCGGAAATGTGCGGCGCGGAAGTGCCGCGCTGGGTCGCGCGCCGGCTCGAGAGCTTCGGCGACGATCGCGAGTCGATCCGCGCGTTCGGCGCGGACGTCGTCACGGGCCTGTGCCAGCGTCTCGTCGACGCGGGCGTGCCCGGGCTGCATTTCTACACGCTGAATGCGGCCGCGGCGACGAAGACGGTCTGCGAACGGCTCGTGTAAGCACGGCGCCAGCCTGCAGCACCAACGAAAGCCCCGCCGGTTCCGCCGGCGGGGCTTTTTTCATCGGGCGCCGCCGCAGGTCAGCGCTGCGCCTGCATCAGCGGCGGGCGGCGGTCGAACCACGGCCGCGCTTGTTCGAGCTGCCGTGCGAGCCTGAGCAGCAGCGCGTCGTCGGCGTGACGCGCGACGAACTGCACGCCGATCGGCAGCCCGCGCGCGTTCCAGTAGAGCGGCACCGACATCGCCGGCTGGCCGGTCAGGTTGAACAGTTCGGTGCAGCCGGCCCACGTGAACGCCTTTTCCGACGACTTCGCGAGCATTTCCTTCAGCAGCGGCTTCACCGGTAGCGCGGCGAGCACCTTCATCTGGGCCGATTCGAACGGCGTCGGCTGCAATTCGCCGATCTTCACCGGCGGGCCCGCGAGCGACGCGCACAGGATCGCGTCGTAGCGCGACACGAGGCCGGCGACCTGCACGGTGAGCTGGCGCTGCCATTCGAGCACGTCCGGCAGGCGCGTGCGCGCGAGGCGCCGGCCGACCACGGCCATCGCCCACGTCGCGGCTTCGAATTCGCCGCGCTTCGGCGTGCGGCCGGTCATCGCGCGCGCGCCGAGCACCATCTCCTCGGCGATCGTCGCCCATAGCGTCAGGAAGGTTTCGGCCGCGCGCGCGTAGTTGACGTGCAGCGTTGCCGGCTCGACATGGTGGCCGAGCGATTCGAGCAGCGCGGCCGCGTCGTCGAGCGCCGCACGCGTGTCGTCGGCGAGTGCCGGCGCGAGCATCGGGTCGAGCACGAGGCCGATCCGCAGCGGGCCGGGCGGCGTGTCGAGTTCGCCGAGGAACGTGCCGGGTGCGCCGGTCGGCAAGGTCTGGCCGGTCGTCACGTCGAGCAGCAGCGCGCTGTCGCGCACGCTGCGCGTGACCGCATGCTGGACCACCAGCTCGCCGCTCGACGGCAGGTCGACGAGCACCGGGTTGCGGCTCGGCTTCAGGCCGAACAGCCCGCAGCACGACGCCGGAATGCGGATCGAGCCGCCGCCGTCGGACGCATGCGCGACCGGCACGATGCCGGCCGCGACGGCCGCCGCCGCGCCGCCGCTCGAGCCGCCGGGCGTGTGGTCGAGACTCCACGGGTTGCGGCACGCGCCGAACAGTTCGGGTTCCGTGTACGGCATCTGGCCGATTTCCGACGTGTTGGTCTTGCCGAACACGTTGAGACCGGCCGCGCGGCTTCGCGCGATCACCGGCGAATCGTCGGTGGGCACGAAATACCGGTAGTGCCGGCTGCCCATCGACAGCGGCAGGCCGGCAACCGCCGCACCGAGATCCTTCACGAGATAGGGAACCCCGGCGAACGGCGCGTCGGCGCCGCCATCGGGCGTGGCGGCCGCACGCTGACGTGCGGCTTCGTAGTCCTGCAGCACGATCGCGTTGATCGCGCTGTTGACCGCTTCGGCCTGGCCGATCGCGGCGTCGAGCAGTTCGCGCGGGCTCGCCTTGCGTTCGCGTACCAGCGTGGCGAGGCCGATCGCGTCATGCGCGAGATAGTCCGAGTGCATCGCAGTCACCCCCGTTGTGACTCGTGGCGATGACAGCAGCATAACGCGGGCCCGCTGCGCGGGGCCCGCGGCCGGCCGATTTTAGAGGTGCTCGGCGAGGAAGGTCAGCGTGCGGCCGTGCGCGAGCGCCGATGCACGTTGGTTGTACGACGCGCGGTCCGTGCAGTTGAAGCCGTGCTCGGCGCCCGGGTACACGTGGAACGACGCATCGCCGTGGCCGGCGAATGCGGCCTTCACCTGGTCGACGGCCGTGAGCGGGATTCCGTGGTCGTTTTCCGCGTAGTGGAACAGGATCGGCTGCGTGACCTTGCCGGCGAGGTCGAGCGCGTTCTGGATGCCGCCGCCGTAGTAGGCCACGGCCGCATCGATCTTGCCGGTCGCGGCCGCACGGTACGCGAGCTGGCCGCCGAAGCAGTAGCCGATCGCGGCGACCTTGCCGGCGACTTCGGGGCGCGCGCGCAACGCATCGGCTGCCGCGCCGATGTCCGCGACCGCGAGACCCACGTCGGTCTTTTTCATCAGCTCGATGCCCTTGTCGCGATCCGCGCCTTCATAGGTCAGCTCGACGCGCGGCTGCGTGCGCCAGAACACGTCCGGCGCGAGCGCGACGAAGCCGTCGGACGCGTACTGGTCGGCGACCGCGCGGATGTGCGAGTTCACGCCGAAGATCTCCTGGATGATGATGACGGCAGGGCCGGTGCCGCGCTTGGGCAGCGCGAGATAGCCGCCGAAGCTGTCGTTACCGGTCGGGATGTCGATCCATTGGGCTGTCACGTTCTGAACTCCTGGCGAACGGGGTGCGCGATGCGCCCCGAGGGTGAAAGAGGGCGGCCTAGTGTGCCACCGATCGTGTGACGGTGCAGGGCACGCGCCCGCTTCTCGCGCAGCGATCGTTTCGATCTCGATTATTCATTTTTCGGCATTGGGTCGCTTCGATAGAGTCGATGTGTCCGCCTTTACAAAGCGCTTTCGCACATCGTCATCGAAGGATTCGCCATGTCTGCCCGTCTGTTTTCCACGCCTTTTTCCGAACGCTTCGGCCTGCGCCTGCCGCTCGTGCAGGCGCCGATGGCGAACAGGTCGTAGTCGAAATCCATCGCATTCCCTCATCGCAGTTCGGATGAAGGCACGATAGCAAGATTCCGGCATTCGTGCGGCGCACGGTGCAGCCGGGAGCGCGCCCAATAAAAAACGGCGAG
>NZ_JAAGPM010000237.1:0-7236 GCF_017104865.1 Burkholderia sp. Ac-20349 | reverse complement strand
AGCTGCGCATCGGCTGCGGGCAGCACGCCATACGCGGCGCCGTTTTGCCAGCGCTGCACCCATTGGGCGACGAAGCCCGCGAGCTGGCCGCCGGTGAAGTCGGCGGGCGGTACGTAGCCGAGCGGGCGCTGTCGAGATCGAGCGTGTCCGCATACCGGCGCCATTGCTCGGGCGTCATGCCCGGGACGAGGCTGAACGCGCCGCGCGCGCCTTCGAGCACGGCCACGCCGGATTGCAGCTCGTGGCGGAGCATCGCGGTCACGTGCGACGTGCGGCGTTCGAAACGCGTATGGACGGCGCCTTGCCACTGGTCGCGCACGAGCAGCGCGACGCCGAGCGACAACGCCGCGCCGGCGCACAGCGTAACGACGCCGGCCGCGAGCGGCTGGCGTAACATGATCTGGAGGCGCGTGGGCCCTCGGGCGTCACGCGTCGGGGTTCCACTTGCGGTCATTCGATGGCCATTCTGTTGTCGGGGGCCGCCTAAGGGCCTGTTTGCGCTTATAACGGACTTGCGCTGGCCCCCAGAAGGGCCGAGCGCAAGGAATGCGACGAAGCGAATACTCGACGTATTCGCGAGGAGTATGACGCCGCGATCGGCCCTTCTGGGGGCCAGCCCCGCGAATGAATTTTCCAAGACAGGGGAACGTGCCTTGCCGGCCGTATTGCGGCGTCGATCGTCGCTTGTTTGGCGCGGCCAAACGGCGCTCCTCACTCCTTGCACTACGGCCGGCAAGGCACGTTCGCAAGTCCGTTATAAGCGTAAACAGGCCCTTAGCACGGGGGCAGCGCAGCAAAACCGGTCAAAACTCGCACCGGCTGCACGCAACGTCTATTTTCAAGATGAAATTGTGCGCGATTTACACGTTTTTTGTAATGGGGTCACTAGAAATTGCGGCAACTGGCGTGAAGCAGCGGGCGCGCCGGCCGCGTTTGACGCGCATCAACGGGCGCGTCGGCACGTGGGGCAGACTGTTCGGCAGGCCAGCCGGCACCGGGCCGGGTGGCGATAACGGGCCGTCGTCGCGCAATGCGCGACGCGTGCCCGGTCGGAGGGACGGACCATGTACAAGCGGATTTTCGTCGGGCTCGATGGCAGCCCGAGTGCGCGTCTCGCGCTGAACGAGGCGATCCGGATCGCGGCGGCGTCCGGCGGTGAAGTCACCTGCGCGTATGTCGTCGAGCATCGGCCGCAGCTCGTCGACGTCGATGCGGGCTTCGCGGCCGCGCGCGCCGGCGATGCGGCCGCGACCGATGCCGCGACGCCGGTGCTCGACGATGCGAAAGCGGTGCTCGCGCAGGAGCATGTGCCAGGCACCGTGCGCGCGCTCGACGCATACGGCGAGGATGTCGCCACGGTGCTGATGCGCACGGCGGCCGAAGCCGACGCCGACCTGATCGTGATGGGCACGAGCGGGCGGCACGGCCTGCGCCGGTTGCTGCTCGGCAGTGTCGCCGAATCGCTGCTGCGCGCGGCCGACCGGCCCGTGCTGCTGGTGCGGCACAGCGAGCCCGGCGCGTCGGCGGCTGCGTGACGCACGCGGCACGGCGCTGGCGCATGAGCGGTCGCGGCCGGTGACGGTCGCGGCCGGTGACGGTCGCGCGCCTGCGCCGGATGACGGCCTGTTGCAACGGAAACGCACGACGCGCCGGTCGACGCACGGCGTGTGAGCGCGGCTGTCGTTTCTGTCGCATCGGCCGGGCGAGGGCGGCGCGCCCGATGCACCTTCCCGGGCGCAATCCCGCGCCCGCGGTTGCATCCCGACACGCAGTTCTGGCAGCATCGACCGGTGTCCGCTTGTTCGCCGCGCGCATGGCAGCGGCGATCGACGCAGCGGCATCCGGCGGAATACGGTCGCGGTCGTGATGAGCGAAGCGAGGCCGCGCACCGGTTCCGGGTTCCTTACCTTACCGACGTCATCTGCCATGCCGATTTCCGCTACCGACCTGATTCGCCAGTTCGACCTGCAGCCGCATCCCGAAGGCGGCTATTTCCGCGAAACCTATCGTGCGACCGATTCGGTCGTGCGTCCGGCCGACGGTGCGCCACGCGCCGCGTCGACGGCGATCTACTACCTGCTGTGCGACGGCGCGTATTCGTCGTGGCACCGGATCCGTTCCGACGAGGTCTGGCATTTCTACGCGGGCGACCCGATCGAAGTGTGGGTGCTCGACGAGCGCGACGGGCTGACGATCCACCGGCTCGGCAATCCGCTTACGCATCCGGGCACCGTGTTCCAGGCGGTCGTGCGGGCCGGGAGCTGGTTCGGCGCGCGCTGCGCGGCGCCGGAGCACGTTGCGCTCGTCGGCTGCACGGTGGCGCCGGGCTTCGAGTTCGCGGAATTCGAACTGGCCGACGCGGCCACGCTGGCCGCCGCGTTTCCCGACTACGCGGAATACGTCGTGCAGCTTGCCCAGCGCACGGACATGTGACCGTCACGGTGGTGCAGCCTAATGGGGCGAAGCCCGTGCCGATGGCGCGTGTTCAGCGCGATCGCGGCCAAACCCGTTTAGAATGCCGTGATGCATCAGGTCGGTTGCGGACGTGCCGCGGCGGCCGGTGCCCAGCCGTACCGACGGCCCCCGTCGCGCGGCCGCATGTCTTCCAGGAGCGCCGCCGTGTGGCACTTTCCCATCGCTATTCCATCGTCGCTCGGCCCGTGGGCCGTGTTCGCGAGCGTGTTGATCACGCAGCTCGGTGTGCCGGTGCCGGCCGTGCCGATGCTGATTCTCGGCGGCACGATGGCGGCAATGGGGCAGGCGTCCTGGGTCAGCATGTTCGCGGCGGCGATCGGCGCGACGATGCTGGCCGATTCGCTGTGGTTCTTCATGGGCCGCACGCGTGGCCGGCGCCTGCTGAACGGCCTCGTGCGCTTCTCGCTGTCGCTCGACACGACGCTGCGTTTCGCGCGTAACGTATTCGAAAGATACGGCGCGCCGCTGCTCGTGCTGTCCAAATTCCTGCCGGGCCTCGGCCTCGTGTCGGCGCCGCTGCTCGGCACGACCGCGATCGGCGTCGGCGTGTTCCTGTTCTGGGATCTGGCCGGCGCGTCACTGTGGGCCGCATTCTGGCTGATCGGCGGCGCGGCCATTCACGACCAGATCGTCCAGTTCGTGCTGTGGGTGCGCGCGAGCGGCGGCACGATCCTCGATGCGTTTCTCGCGATCTTCATCACGTTCCTGCTGTACCGCTGGGTGCGGCGCGTGCAGTTCCGCCGCTATCTCGCGCAGGTTCGCATCTCGCCGCCGCAACTCGTCGAGATGATGACGTCGGACGAGCCGCCGCTGATCTTCGACGCGCGGCCGAAAGCGATTCGCGAGCGCGAACCGTACCGGATCGCCGGCGCGGTGCCGGTCGATCTCGATTCACCGGACCTGCTCGACCCGGAAATGCTGAAACGGCCGATCGTCGTCTATTGCGTGTGCCCGAACGAAGCGACCGCGAAGCGCCTGATCGCGAAGATGCAGCGCAAGAAGATGATCCACAACATCCGCGCGCTGAAGGGTGGCCTCGATGCGTGGGAAAAGCACGGCTTCCCGGTGGAGCCGCTGCCGGCCGATCTCGATGCGTCGCGGTATTTCGTGCGTCCGGAACACGGTGCGCTCGAAGGCGAATATACGGTGCGCGCGACGCTGTCCAAATAAATCCGCGCGCGGCATACGCGCGCATTCGGCGCATTCGAATTCCGCCGCCGTTTTCACCCGCTGCGATTTTTCCAAAATCGACTGGCGTGAAACCGCTGATCCTCCATATAATCCCGCCTGCATATTGCGTGCGCATGATCGCGCACATTCGACGCGTGTTCGTTCGCGCCGAAAGCGATTGATCCCGTCGCCGTCCGTCACGCGCACAGCCGCGTCACACGGGCCGCGCGGGCGTATTCCGTGAAAGGCCCGATCCGTTTTCCGGATTGTTCCGGAAAATACGGATAATCCGCGGCGATTCCATTCGGATTGACGCAGTATCCGTGTCGTTTCTCATCTGGAAAACGACGGCGGAGATTATTTCGTTTTCGGCATACCGGTATCGGCATGAACGGTCGCGCATTGACATCGACAATGATGGCGGCCCGTTCGCGGCTGCCAGGAGACGGACTTGAAACAACCAGAAGACCAGTTGCACCGTGGGCTGGAAGAGCGGCACATCAACCTGATGGCGCTCGGCGCGACGATCGGCGTCGGCCTGTTCCTCGGCTCGGCCACCGCGATCCGCGTCGCCGGCCCGGCCATCCTGCTGACCTACCTGCTGGGCGGCATCGCGATTTTCCTGATCATGCGCGCACTCGGCGAGATGGCGATCGCCAATCCGGTCGCCGGCGCGTTCAGCCGCTACGCACGCGATTACCTCGGCCCGCTCGCCGGCTACCTGACCGGCTGGACCTACTGGTTCGTGTGGATCGTCACCTGCATGGCGGAAATCACGGCGGTCGGCGTCTACATGCACATGTGGTTCCCCGGCGTACCGAACTGGATCTGGGCGCTCGCGGCGCTCATGGCGATGGGCTCGGTGAACTTCATCGCGGTCAAGCTCTACGGTGAATTCGAGTTCTGGTTCGCGCTGATCAAGATCGTCACGATCGTGCTGATGATCATCGGCGGCGGGTTGATGATCGCGTTCGGTATCGGCAACGGCGGTGTCGCGATCGGCCTCTCGAACCTGTGGGCGCATGGCGGCTTCATGCCGAACGGCATCAACGGCGTGATCGCCGCGTTGCCGATCGTGATGTTCGCGTATCTCGGCGTCGAGATGCTCGGCCTCACCGCCGGCGAGGCGCGCAACCCGGAGAAGTCGCTGACGAAGGCCGTGAACTCGGTGTTCTGGCGCGTGCTGATTTTCTACATCGGCGCGCTGTTCGTGATCATGTCGCTGTATCCGTGGGACCAGATCGGCACGCAGGGCAGCCCGTTCGTGATGACGTTCTCGCGACTCGGCATCCCGGCTGCTGCCGGCATCATCAACTTCGTCGTGCTGACCGCGGCGCTGTCGTCGTGCAACAGCGGCCTGTTCAGCACCGCGCGAATGCTCTACAACCTCGCGCAGCAAGGCCAGGCACCGAGCAAGCTCGGCAAGGTCAACCGCAACGGCGTGCCGGTGTATGGCGTGATCGTGTCGGTCGCGCTGCTGCTGATCGGCGTGCTGCTCAACTATCTCGCGCCGCAACACGTGTTCACGTGGCTCACGTCGGTGTCGACGTTCGGCGCGATCTGGACGTGGTGCGTGATCCTGATCGCGCAGATGCGCTTTCGCCGCACGCTGTCGGCCGACAAGATCGCGCGCCTGCCGATTCGCGTGCCGTTCTATCCGCTCGGTTCGTTCGTCGCGCTCGGTTTTCTCGTGCTGGTCGTCGTGCTGATGGCGTTCACGCCCGACACGCGCGTCGCGCTCGTGATCGGGCCGGTATGGATCGTGCTGCTCGGCATCACGTATGCGCTGTTCTACGCGAACCGTCCGGCGGCATCGGTGCCGACGAAGTCGTAAGGAGCAAGGGGCTGGCGCAGGCACCGCGCGACCCTTGATCGCGATCATGCGCACGCGGGCCGGACGTTCTATGCTGAACGCATCGATTGTCCGCGCTTCGCGTGGCATCCTGCCGATCCCCGCGACCGCGGCGGCTGTCCGGCCGCCGCGCGCCGCTTCCGCGCGAAGCTCCCGTCGTCGTTCCGCGACGACGCGCACGCACGGAGACCTTCGCCATGCAGCCTGCCCAGCCCATCCCGACGCCTGCGCGAATCGCGCTGGCCGTCGATCCGACGCCCGAATCGCTGTCCGCCGCGCGCTATGCGCGCACGCTGCTGCGTCCCGGCATGCGATTGCGCATCGTCTGCGCCATCGACAACCCGCGCCTCGTCTTGCCCGACATCCCGCGCATCGACGCGCTGCTCACGTCCGCGCGCGAGGACATGATGCGCGAAGCGCAAGCCACCGCCGAACGGATCGCCGCATTGTTCGCCGACAGCGGCATCGAGGTCGAGCAGGCCATCATCGACACGTCGGTGACGGGCGGCACGGTGGCCGATGCGCTGGTGAGCGATACGTCGGCGTGGCGCGCGGACGTGCTGGTGGTCGGCGCGAATCCGCATCACGGGCTGTTGCGGCTGGTCGAAGGCGCGATGTCCGACACGCTGACGACGCGCGCGCGCTGCGCGCTGCTGATCGTGCCGGCCGCCTATGCGCGCCCGGCGGACGGCGGCCTGCAGCGGCTGATGTTCGCGGTCGACGGCAGCGAGCCGGCGCTGCACGCGGTGCGCGTCGGGCTCGGCTTCGCGGCGCCGACGACGTTGCTGTACGCGGCCTACGTGATCGATCGCGCGGTTCGTCTGACGGATATCGTGCCGGTGCGCGCGCTCGAGGATGCCTATCGCGCGGAGGGCGAGGATGCGCTCGCGAAGATCGGCCCGCTGTTCCATGCGACCGGGAACCCGACCAAGCGCGGTGTCGTCGAAACCCGGCCGACCAGCGACGACGTGGCCCATGCGCTGATGCGCGACGCCGTGCACTGGCGGGCCGAGCTGCTGGTGGTCGGCACGCATGGCCGGCGTGGTATTGCCGCCTGGCTGATCGGCAGCGTCGCGCGCCGCGTGGCGCATCTCGCCCAGGTGCCCGTGTTGCTCGTGCGCGGTGCCGAGTAAATCGCGCGTTGTCACGAACGAAGCGGGCTTGGGTTGATCTGCATCAGAAACGGCACGCGTATCGCGTGAGACCTTGATGGAACATCCGGCCACGTGGCCGGTCTGTCGTGGATGTACCGCGCAGCGACGCAGCTATGCGAGCGTCACAGCGTGCGATCGGCGACGCATTCGCTGCCGTCATGTCATTTTCCGGAGCCGCGACGTGCATGGCACGGCGCGTCATCCGACCGAGAACTCTCTGGCACGAGGGTAGGCAGCCGACGGCTGCCTTGGAGGACGGGCGGGGTGCAAGTCACCCCGTCCGCTTTCCGCGTTCGTGTTGTCGTTGGCCCCGTCTGGATTGCTTTCCCCGCAGGAATCGTTGTCATGGCGACCGTGTGGAACGGCACATCACGATGCGTGATGACGCGCGGTCGCGCCAATCCGGATCGGTGATGATCGCGGCAGGCGCGCCGCCGCCATACAGGCACGGCGTACGGCAGGCGCCGCCGAGGTGGCGCGGTGCGCAGCCGGTGCACGGCCCCGTGCCGTGCCGGCTGCCTGCGCGCTCAGGGCGTGCGAAGCATCGACCGCAGGTCGTGCCGGCGGCCCGAGCCGCGGCGCACC
>NZ_JAAGPM010000236.1:0-7125 GCF_017104865.1 Burkholderia sp. Ac-20349 | reverse complement strand
GGCTCGATGTCGATGACGGGAGAAGCCTGGAGCGCCGACGCCAGCGCGTCGAGGTTGTCCGCGTCGAGCGCGAGCGCCGGTGCGAAGAACCGCAGCCTCGGGGCCGGCGGCGTCGCCCGGATCGCCTTGATCAGCGGGCCGCGATAGCGCAGGTTCATCATCATCTGGGCCGTCTGCACGATGGTGATCGGCCGGCCGTCATGCTGAAACGTGGCGGCATCCACCGTGTCGTTCCAGCCCTGGATGAAGCCGCCGGCGTCGATCCGCGTGTTCAGGTCGATCCAGCGCTGCTTCTTCGCATCCGCGCCGTCGCCCGATGCCTGCAGCGCCTCGGATGCATGGCTCACGTCGGCATCGTGCTTCGCCCGCCATGCCATGTAGCCGAGCGCGAACACCATGTTGTCCGGCAGGATGTCGTCGTCCTGCACCACGTCGAACAGGCGCCGCGGCGCCTGGTTCGCGACGAACGCCGGCGTCAGGATCCACACGCTCCCGTTGCGCAACGCGCCGGTCGTCCTGCCGAGCGCGGCGTCGCCGCTGTCGACCGCGATGCGCGTCAACAGACCGGCCTCGACCAGTTCGTCCAGTTGCGTCGCCAGTGCCGGCGACGCGTGAATCGCGCCGGCCACCGCTGCATACTGGCCGGGCGTCGAGCGCGTGCGCAGATCGGCAAGCAGCCGCTCGACGGCGACATGCGCCGCCGGCGAAGCCGTCATCGGAGCCGGTTCGGTCGCGCCGGCGTCCGCAACGACCGCGCCACCGATCGAAACAACGGCTGCGGCAACCAACAGCCCTCGCGTGAAGATCTTCATCGCTCGCTCTCCGTTCACACGCCCGGTGCGCCGGCGACGCGCGCCGACCGCCGGGATGCCATCGCTTACTGATCGGCTTCGCCGCCCGATTTGCTGATCGGGTCGAGCAACGCGTCGACCAGCGGCGACAGCACGTCACCCGGGGAACCCGTGAGCCAGCCCGTTTCGTTCGTGCCGTAGAGGTCGAGCTGCCCCGTCACCGTGCGGCTCATCGGCGCGTCGTCATAGACTTTCGCGATGCCCGTGAAATACGCCGTGATGAAGGTCGCCAGGGCCTTGTTGGTCTTCAGGCGCGGATTGCCGAGCTTCTCTTTCAGCGCGTTCACGCCGGGCTCGACGTCCACGACGCGGCACGAAAAATCGACCGTCGCGATCGACTGACCCTCGACGTATTCGTTGGGCTTCTGCGTCGAACCGGTGGCCTTGCATTCGGAACGGGCCAGCCCCTGCTGATACGACGTGATCGAGGCGCTGATCGGCCCGCGCAAGGCGGAACGGGACTTGGGCGGCATTCTCGCCAGCAAGCCGGTGACGAGGCGCTCGTGCATCGTGTCGCCGAGCTTCGAGACGGCCGCCACGTCGAGCGCGTCCTTGCCGTCGAAGCGCGTGCGCATCGCATCGTTGAACTGCGCCGCCTTCGCGACGTCGCCATTGACGAAGGCACCGAGATACAGGTCGGTGGTCTGCTCGGGCGTCAGCACCGCCGCATGCGCGGCACCGGCCACGACGAGCATGGACAGCACGGCCGCGCGGGTGGCGCGGAACAACGGAAGACGCGCGCCGCGGCGCGCATGAAGGGAAAGGTTCATCGGTCGGGTCATGAAGGGTTCGTATCGATCAGGCCGGCGTGGCAGCCTCATTGCTGGCTGGCGGCGACCGCCGCGACAACGGGGCCGGACAGCGCGTCGACGACGGGCTTCAGCAGGCTTTCGGGGCTGTCGGTCGTCCAGCCCTTGCTGTCCGAACCGACCATCTCCACCTGCCCCGTGATGCGCCGGGTAACCCGTGCGTCGTTGAACGCGCGCGCCACGCCGATGAACCCCGTCCGGGCCGCCGCGAAGCGCTGCTGATCGGTCTTCGCGTCCTTGCCGGCCGTCATGACCGCGTCGCTCGGTGGCGTGACGTCGGCCACCTTGCATTCGAAACTGACCGTGGCGAGTTCCTGCCCCTTCCCGCCTGCACGCGGCGTGCGCTTCGCACCGGTGGCCTTGCACTGCGAGCGCCGCAACGCGCCCGTGTACGCGACCAGCATCGAGTCGAGCGACGGCGCCAGCGCCTCGCGCCCGGCATCCGACATCGACGCCATCACCTGCCCAAGCATCTGTTCGCGCATCTCGCTGTACATGTCGGCCGGCAGCAGCATGTTCTTGGCATCCTTCGGATCGGCGGTCGCGCTTACCGTGGCGTTGAATTGCTCGACCTTGGCCGCGTCGTTGTTGACGATCGCGCCCAGATAAATGTCGAGGGTCTGTTCGGGGGTGAGCGACGCGGCCTGCGCGGCCAGCGGGATGCCGAGCGACAGGGCGCACGCGGCCAGCGCGTGCACGAGCGGGCGGCGCACGCGCGCGCGCGCCGCGAATCGGGTAGCGATCATGGGAAAACGGCCCTCTCTCGAATGATTGGTGTTGTGCGCCCGGCGCGGTGGCCGCGGCCGGGCTGACCGATTGTCGCGGAAAAAGGTGTGCGATGAAAGGTTTTTGTCGGGCCAGATGCCGTGCGCGCGACACGCGCGGACGCAAAAAAGCCCGCTCGAAGCGGGCTTTTTTTGACGGGGTTGCGCCGGATCGGCCGCTGGCCGACGCGCGCTTACGCGAACGAGTAGAACACGCGGAACGCGACCTTGCGCTCGGCCCAGAATTCGGCCGCCTCGCGGAACACGTCGAGCAGCGTCTCGCGCCCTTCCTTGTCGAACTTCTGTGCGATCGGCAGCCCTTCGAGGACGATCACGAAACCGGGCTGCGTGCCGGCCTTCGCGACGAGGTCGGTCAGGGAGTCGTACAGCGCGTCGTAGTTCTTCCCGAAATGCTTCGGGAACAGGAACGACGTCGCGATCGTTTCCATCACTTCCTGCTTCGACTGCGCGGCGCCGCAATACGCATACAGGAAATGCTGGCCGAGCCGGCCGGCTTCGTCGGCGAGATCCTGCACGCGGAACGCGCGGATCGACTGCACGAGATTGGGTCGCACGGTCGTGAAAAGGCTCATAGGCTCCTCGTTCGATGAAAGCCCGGGCTCGGCTTCCTGTTGCTCCGGCGTGCCGCCAGCCTGCGCCGCCGCGTGCAGTTGGATCACGCGCTGAAACAGATTGCCGTCGCCGGCTGCGAACAGTTCCGCCGCCGCCGTTTCGTGCGCGTAGATGGAGTCGCTCATGCCATTCGTCCCGAAGTCATTCAACAATACGTTTAAAACTGTTGTAGTGGTCGCCCGTGTAATAACAGTTGTCGATCCGGCGCAATGGCCCGCCACAGACGATCCGGCGCGCGCCGCGATTGCGGGCACGCGGCGTCGGTACCGTGTACTCATGGTAGTAGCCGCGCTTCGCTTTTGGCAGGATCCGCTCGCGGTTGCCAAACACGACGCCGTCTTTCTCGTACGGATAGGGGCCGCCGGCGCCGATCAGGCCCAGCGTGGTCACGGCCTCGCGCGGAAGACTGGCGGTCGGAATCGTATCGAGCCCGCTCGCCACCACATCGGCCGGTACGGCCTGCCGTGCGTAAGCGGCGGAAACCAGACTGCCCGTCGGCGTGCCGACGATACCCATCGCGAACATCGCGAAGACGGACGCGAGCGCGCCGTTGCGGAGCCACTTGCGTGCCATGAACCAGGGTTCCCGCTGTTAAATCAAGTAGTTGACGACCAACAAAGGCGTTAGCGTAGCGTTATTGGCCGCGCGAATCAATGTCCGTTTGGGAATCGAAAGCGTCGTGATACTCAGAATTGCGCATTTTTTACCGAAATCACACTACATTTATCTTACATAGGATAAAATGCGACCGGCATCTCTGGCGTGGCGAGACTCTGCCTCCTTGCCGCGCCTGCTACGTTGAGTGGAGAGAGGTGCTGATGTTGCTTGAGGGAAGCGCGTTTGCGCCCTACCCGCGGCGTGCCCATTGCGGGCACGCCTCTTTTTTGCTTTTGTTTACAATTTCGCCCGACGCGCCACGCCGGTTCGACCGGCCTGGCGCGTTCGTTTTGGCTCAGCGCGTGGCGTTCACGTCGGCGACCAGCAGCGCCGCCATGTTGACGATGCGGCGAACGGTCGCCGATTCGGTCAGCACGTGCACCGGCTGCGCAGCGCCCAGCAGGATCGGCCCGATCGCGATGTTGTTACCTGCGGCCGTCTTCAGCAGGTTGTACGCGATGTTCGCGGCGTCGATGTTCGGCAGGATCAGCAGGTTCGCTTCGCCTTCCAGCGTCGACTCCGGCAGGATTTCCTTGCGCAGCGCCGCGTCGAGCGCGACATCGCCGTGCATCTCGCCGTCGACCTTCAGCTCCGGTGCACGTTCCTGCAGGATCGCGAGCGTATCGCGCATCTTCTTCGCCGAAGGTGCGTTGCTCGTGCCGAAATTCGAGTGCGACAGCAGCGCGACCTTCGGCTCGATGCCGAAGCGGCGCACTTCTTCCGCGGCCATGATCGTGATCTCGGCCAGCTCTTCCGGGGTCGGATCGACGTTCACGTGCGTGTCGACCAGGAAAATCTGGCGGCCCGGCAGCACGAGGCCGTTCATCGCCGCGTACACGCTGCAGCCCGGGCGCTTGCCGATCACCTGGTCGATGAAGTGCAGGTGACGGTGCGTGGTGCTGATCGTGCCGCAGATCATCCCGTCCGCTTCGCCCTTCTTCACCAGCATCGAGCCGATCAGCGTCGTGCGGCGGCGCATCTCGACACGCGCGAGCTGCTCGCTGATGCCCTTGCGCGCCATCATCTTGTAGTACGTCTGCCAGAAGTCGCGGTAGCGCTCGTCGTGCTCGGTGTTGACGACCGTGAAATCCGTGCCCGGCGTCAGGCGCAGGCCGTAGCGCTGGATACGGTGCTCGATCACCGACGGGCGGCCGATCAGGATCGGCTTCGCGAGTTTTTCGTCGACGATGATCTGAACGGCGCGCAACACGCGCTCTTCTTCGCCTTCCGCGAACACGACGCGCTTCTTCTCTTCCGGCGCGGCGCGC
Organism: Burkholderia sp. Ac-20349; assembly: GCF_017104865.1. Taxonomy (NCBI): domain Bacteria; kingdom Pseudomonadati; phylum Pseudomonadota; class Betaproteobacteria; order Burkholderiales; family Burkholderiaceae; genus Burkholderia; species Burkholderia sp. Ac-20349. The sequence goes on along the minus strand of NZ_JAAGPM010000236.1, from coordinate 2,143 downwards.
GCGATCTGGAAGATCGGCTTCATCGTCGTGCCGCTGTGATACACGAACTGCTGCAGATGGACGCGATACGCCTCCATGTCCTCGATCGCGCGCGTCGCGACGCCGCCGTCCATCGCGGCCTGCGCGACGGCCGGTGCGATCTTCACGATCAGGCGCGGATCGAACGGCTTCGGAATCAGGTATTCGGGCCCGAACGACAGGTCCTGGATGCCGTACGCGGTCGCGACGATGTCGCTCTGCTCGTGCTGCGCGAGCTCGGCGATCGCGTTGACGGCCGCGATCTCCATTTCACGCGTGATCGTCGTCGCGCCGACGTCGAGCGCGCCGCGGAAGATGAACGGGAAGCACAGGACGTTGTTGACCTGGTTCGGGTAATCGGTACGGCCGGTGGCCAGCACCGCGTCCGGACGCACTTCGAGCGCGAGTTCCGGCAGGATTTCCGGCGTCGGGTTCGCGAGCGCGAGGATCAGCGGGCGCTCCGCCATGCCCTTCACCATCTCCTGCTTCAGCACGCCGGCGGCCGACAGGCCGAGGAAGATGTCCGCGCCGTCGATCACTTCGGCCAGCGTCCGCGCTTCGGTTTCGCGGGCGAAACGCTCCTTGTCCGGATCCATCAGCTCGGTGCGGCCCTTGTAGACCACGCCGGCCAGGTCGGTCACCGTGATGTTCTCGAGCGGCAGGCCGATGTCGACCAGCAGGTCGAGACACGCGAGCGCGGCCGCCCCTGCGCCGGACGCGACGAGCTTGACCTTCTTGATGTCCTTGTTGACGACCTTCAGCCCGTTCGTGACGGCCGCGGCCACGACGATCGCGGTGCCGTGCTGGTCGTCGTGGAACACCGGGATCTTCATCCGCTTGCGCGCTTCGCGCTCGACGATGAAGCAGTCAGGCGCCTTGATGTCTTCCAGGTTGATCCCGCCGAAGGTCGGCTCCAGCGCGGCGATCACGTCGACGAGCTTGTGCGGGTCCGACTCGTTCAGCTCGATGTCGAACACGTCGATGCCCGCGAACTTCTTGAACAGCACGGCCTTGCCTTCCATCACCGGCTTCGACGCGAGCGGCCCGATGTTGCCGAGACCGAGCACCGCCGTGCCGTTCGTGACGACGCCGACCAGGTTGCTGCGCGCGGTGAAGCGTGCCGCGTTCAGCGGATTCTCGACGATCTCCTCGCACGCGTACGCCACACCCGGCGAGTACGCGAGCGCGAGATCGCGCTGGTTGATCATCTGCTTGGTCGGGGCGATCGCGATTTTCCCGGGGGTCGGGAATTCGTGATAGTCGAGCGCGGCTTCGCGGAGCTTGGCTTTGGAGGAGGCTTGGGTAGACATGTGTCTCTTGGCGGGCGGATTAGAATGACTCTTCGACGGCATTGTAGCGCCAATCATCGGCCGCCAAACCGGCGATTCGGGTGCAACAGCCGCGACAAAAATGGGCAGAACGGTGCAGGAACGCCGCCGTTCGCCTCGTACAATGCCGTTCCTTCAATCGTTTCGGATCCGCCCGCCGTGCCAGCCGCCCTCTCCGAGTTTTCGCTGATCGAACGCTTCTTCACGCGCCGCGCTGCGCAGGGCGCACGTGCGTCGACGCTCGGCATCGGCGACGATTGCGCATTGATCACGCCCCGATCCGGGAAATTGCTGGCCATTTCGACGGACATGCTGGTGGAAGGCCGCCACTTCTTCCCCGACGTCGCACCCGACGCACTCGGCCACAAGACGCTCGCGGTCAACCTGTCCGACCTCGCCGCCATGGGCGCCGAACCGCGTGCCTTCACGCTCGCGTGCGCGCTGCCGCGTGCCGACGCGGCGTGGCTGGAAGCGTTCAGCAACGGACTGTTCGCGCTCGCCGAGCGGTACGGCTGCGAGCTGATCGGCGGCGACACGACAAGCGGCCCGCTGAACCTGTGCGTGACCGTATTCGGCGAAGTCGCGCCCGATGCGGCGCTGCGTCGCGACGCCGCGCGCGATGGCGACGACGTCTGGGTGTCCGGCACGCTCGGCGATGCGCGCGCGGGGCTCGGCTTCATCGGCCCGAACGGTGCCGGCAAGACGACGCTGCTCAAGCTGATTCTCGGCGAACTGAAGCCCGATGAAGGCACGGTGCGTATCGGCACCAACCTGCAGGTCGCGTATTTCGACCAGAT
>NZ_JAAGPM010000235.1:0-7331 GCF_017104865.1 Burkholderia sp. Ac-20349 | reverse complement strand
AGTCTGCTCAAGGCGCGCGGCACGTTGCAGAGCAAGCTCGCGACACTCGGCGTGACCGTCACGTGGACCGAGTTTCCGTCGGGGCCGCCGCAACTCGAGGCGCTGAACGCGGGATCGATCGACTTCGACAATGTCGCCTCGACACGCCGCCGCGCGACTGACGCGCCCGGCCGGCCCGCGCAGGTGCGCGGCCGCTTCGCACCACCATGAGACTCAAGGCAAAGATCTTCCTTCTGGCCATCGTGCCGTTCCTGCTCGCGATCGCCGGCATCGGCTTCGGCGTGCGCCAGCAGGCGACGTCCCTCGCGCGCACGCAGCACGCGACGATCCAGGCCGCGTACCTGTCGAGCAAGGAAGTCGAGCTGAAGCACTACGTCGAGCTCGCGACGAGCGCGATCATGCCGCTCTACGACGCGAGCGGCCGCAACGCGCGCGACGACGCGATGCTGCGCACGCAGGCGCTCGCGATGCTGCAGAAGATGGATTTCGGCCCCGACGGCTATTTCTTCGTGTACGACCTGCACGGCAATGCGCTGATGCATCCGCGCGAGCCCGAGCGCGTCGGCCACAACTACTGGTCGATGCGCGACCCGCAGGGCGCGCTGACGATCCAGAAGCTGATCGGCACCGCGTCGAGCGGCGGCGGCTACGTGCGCTACACCTGGCAGCGGCCGTCGACGGGCCGCGTCGCGCCGAAGCTCGGCTACGTCGTCGCGCTCGAACGCTGGGGCTGGATGGTCGGCACCGGCATCTATCTCGACGACGTCGACACCGCGCTGCAGCGCATCGACGCGCGTGCGTCCGCGAACATCGAGCGCACGATGAGCTGGCTCACCGCGATCGCGCTCACGGGCGCGGCGGCGATCGTCGTGTGCGCGCTGGTGCTGAACGTCAGCGAGTCGCGCAGTGCCGACGCGAAGCTCAAGCTGCTCGCGCAGCGCGTCGTCGAATCGCAGGAGCAGGAGCGGGCGCGGCTGTCGCGCGAGCTGCATGACGGGATCAGCCAGATGATGGTGTCCGCGAAGCTGATGCTCGAATCCGCGCTCGCACGCTTCGAACGCGGCTCGGCACGCATGCCCGAGGCCGAGCAGGCGCTGGCATCGGGCGTCGTGCGGCTCGGCGACACGCTGCGCGAAGTGCGGCGCATCTCGCATGCGCTGCGTCCCGCAATGCTGGACGATCTCGGCCTCGCGGCGGCACTCGAGCAGCTGGTGCGCGAGCTCGGCGCCGAAAGCGGCATCGACATCGGCTATACGCAGGTCGCGCACAGCGGCGCCCGGCCGCTGCCCGCGGCGGTCAACACCGCGCTGTTCCGGATCGCGCAGGAAGCGCTCAGCAACATCGTGCATCATGCGCAGGCGTCGCGCGCGGCCGTCACGCTCGACGTCGGCGCGCAATCCGTCACGCTGACCATCGCCGACAACGGCTGCGGCTTCGACGCCGAACGCTCGCAGGCCGACGCGCGCCGCGGCATCGGCCTGCGCAACATGCGCGAGCGCCTCGACGCGCTCGGCGGCATGCTGACGATCACGTCGCAGGTCGGCCACACGATCGTCGCCGCGCGCGTGCCGCTGCCCGGCACCGCGTCATGACGCGCCCCATCACAGGAGACCTTTCACGCATGAGCGCCCCCGACACCGCCCGGCCCGTCGCCCGACTGCTGCTCGTCGACGATCACCCGCTCGTGCGCGACGGCTTGCGGATGAGGCTCGAAGCGGCCGACCTGTCGGTCGTCGGCGAAGCCGGCAACGCCGACGAGGCGCTCGCGCTCGCCGCGTCGCTCGAACCCGATCTCGCGCTGATGGACGTCGGCATGAACGGGATGAACGGCATCACGCTCGCGGGCGTGTTCCATGAGCGCTTTCCGGGCATCCGCGTGCTGATGCTGTCGATGCACGACAACATCGAATACGTGACGCAGGCCGTGCGCGCCGGCGCGAGCGGCTACCTGCTGAAGGATTCGCCCGCGAGCGAGATCGTGCGCGCGATCGGCGCGGTGCTGGCCGGCCAGACGTTCTTCAGCGAAGGGCTCGCCGCGCGGATGATCCATGCGAGCGCGACCGCGTCACCGCTCGACCGGCTCACGCCGCGCGAACGCGACATCCTCGATGCGCTGGCGGAAGGGCTGTCGAGCAAGCAGATCGCGCAGCAGACCGGGCTGTCGGTGCGCACGGTCGAGACGCACCGGCTCAATTTGAAGCGCAAGCTGGAGATCGAAGGGCAGGCCGAGCTGATCAAGTTCGCGGTGGAGCATCGGCGAAGGTAGGCGAGCCCGACGCGGCGATCCGCGGCGAAAGGCCCGACCTGCCACACGCCGGATCATTCCGGCAGTGAAGACGTCACGCACGCCGCCGCGCGCCCCGATTGCTTCTCCGATTCACGCCGCACCATCAGCATCGCCGCAATCGCCATACTGAGGATTCCAGAACACAAAACCGCGATCGAAAACCCGTGCGCCATCGCCTCCCGATACGCACCGAGCAATTCCGGCCGGCCGGCAGCGAACACATGCTCCATCACGGCCTGCCGCGCGATCGTATCCGCTTGCGCACTCCCGGCCGCCTGCATCGCGGCCGTCATCCGGTGCAGCGCACCGATGCTCATCATGCTGCCGAGCACCGCGATGCCCATGCTCATCCCGGTCTGACGCAACGCGTTCATCGTCGCCGACGCCATGCCCGCGCGTTCAGCCGGCGCCAGTTCCATCACGGTCATGCCGGTCGCGGGCACCGCGAGCCCCATGCCGACCCCGAGCACCGCCAGCGCGACACCGACCGGCACATACGGCGTTCCCGCGCCGAAGCCGGCCATGACCGAGAGCATCGCGCCGATCAGGCCGTACCCGGCCACCATCAGCGCGTGCAACGGAATGCGCGCCGCGATGCGCCCGAACAGCATCGACGTGATCGCCGTCATCACGAACTGCGGCATCAGTTGCCAGCCGGCCTCAGCCGGCGTGCGCCCCTGCGCCTGCTGCAGGAACAGCGACAGGAAAAACAGGCTGCTGTACCCCGAGAACCCGAGCACGAACGACGCGAGATTGGCGCGCACCAGCCGCCGGTCGCGAAACAGCCAGACCGGCAGCAGCGGCCGCTCGACGCGCGTTTCGACCCGCACGAACACGACGAACGCCACCGCGGCGCCCGCCAGCGGCGCGAGCACCTTCGGGTGCGACACGCCGGCTTCGCCGATGCCGATCAGCCCGTACGTGAGCAACCCGAGCCAGACCACGCTCAGCACCTGGCCGAGCGGATCGAACGCCGCATGCTGCGGATGCCGGCGCTCCGGAATGCCCCATGCGCCGAGCAGCACGGTCACGATGCCGATCGGCACGTTGACGAGGAAGATGTTCTGCCATCCGCCGTGCTCGACGAGCAGGCCGCCCACCAGCGGCCCGAGGATCAGCGCGAGCGCGCTGAACGCGGACCATCCGCCGATCGCGCGGGCGCGCTCGCGCGCATCGGGAAACGCATGCGTGAGGATCGGCATCGCGCCCGGTATCAGCAATGCGCCGGCAAGCCCCTGGATCGCGCGGCCGATCAGCAACGGCTCGATGCTGCCCGCGCATGCGCAGACCACCGACCCGGCCGTGAACAGAACCACGCTGGCGAGCCACACGCGCTTGTGTCCGTAGCGATCGCCGAGCGGCCCGGCCGACAGCATGAACGCGGACAGCGCGAGCGCATACGCGTTGACGACCCACTGGAGGCCGCCGATGTCGGTATCGAGCGCCGTTTGCAGCGTCGGCAACGCGACGTTGACGATGCTGATGTCGAGCGTGGCGAGAAAGGTGCCGAGGCAGGCGGCCAGGACGAGTGCGGCGCGACGGTAGCGAGGCATGGCGGGCGGCCCTTCACGGGCATCGGGATGAGAATGATTCTCATCATATATATCGACTGACCGTCGGTCAATGGATTGCGTTGGCCGCGAGCGGGGGTGCTGGCCTAAACTGCGGGCTTTGCACGAACGGGCGTCGAGCCGCGCGATGACGGACAGGACAAAGGCAGGGACCACGACAGTGAAGGACGACGCGCCGGCAGGCAAGCCGCGCACGAAGCCGGCGGAAGTGCGCCTCGAGGAACTGATGGCGGCGGCCGAGACGCTGTTCCTCGCGCAGGGTGTGGAAGCGACGACCATCAGCGAGATCGTCGAGCACGCGCAGGTCGCGAAAGGCACGTTCTATCACTACTTCGAATCGAAGTCCGACATGCTCGCCGCGCTCGCGCAGCGCTACACGTCGTCGTTCCTCGACCGGCTGCAGCACGCGGTGGACGCGTGCGACGCCGACGACTGGCTCGCGCGCCTGCGCGCGTGGATCCGCGCCAACATCGAAACCTATGCGGCGACCTACCGCACGCACGACATCGTCTACGCGAACCACCATCACCACGATCGCGCGAATGCCGACAAGAACGCGATCCTCGAGCAGCTCGGCGCGATTCTCGACGGCGGCGCTCGGGCCGGCACCTGGCGGCTCGCGCATCCGCAGGTCACCGCGCTGCTGATCTATGCGGGCGTGCACGGCGCGACCGATCACATCATCGCGGCCCCGGAAACGGATCGTGCCGCGTTCGTCGATGCCGTGGTCGACGATTGCCTGCGGATGCTCGGCATCGGCGCGTGACGCGCAGCCAGCGCACAGCCATGAAAAAGGGCGCCCGAGGGCGCCCTTCGTCGATCCGGACTGCGGCCTGACAACGGCCGTCAGTTCGTCCGCGAATTGTGCTTCTGCAGATACGCGATCAGCCCGTCGATCCCGCCCGACGCGAGCTGGCTCTTGAACTGCCCCTGGTAGACCTGGATCAGCCACGCGCCCGACATGTCGATGTCGTAGATCTTCCAGTCGTTGCCGACCTTGCCGAGACGATAGCCGACCGACTGGCTGTCGCCCGGCGTCGTGACCGTCGACTGGACGAGCGCATCGGCACCCGACGCGCCGCCGGCCTTGAACGAGAACTTCGCGTCCTGGCTGCCGAGCTGCGCGAGCGACGCGGCATAGGTGCGCGTCATCAGCAGCTTGAACTGCTTGTACAGCTCCTGCTGCTGTTGCGGCGTGGCCTGCTTCCACGCGTCGCCGACCGCGATGCGGGTCGTGCGCTCGAAGTTGGTCGCGGGCAGGAAGCGCTGCTCGACGACTTGCGTGACTTTCGCCATGTCACCGCCGCGGGCGGCCGGATCGGCCTTCATCGCGGTAACGGTGCCCTCGACCGCATTGCGGACGATATCGACCGGCGCGCTCTGCGCGAAAGCGGAAACCGACACGGCGGCCGCCGCGACGAAAGCAAACAGATGACGTTTCATACGAATATCGCTCGATGAGAAAAAACGACCGGTTCATTGCACCGGCCGACGAAGCAAAGTATACCGGGCCTGACGCCTCGGTGTGCCGCCGTGACCGACTGTTACCTTTCAGCTTCGTTTGTCACAGGCGTGCAGCGGCACGTCGAAGCAGCGCGGCGGCGATTATGTAAATATCCCCTTACAAACCAGCCGGCCATCGGTATCGATTCCGCCGCTGTGAACAAATCTCCTTCCCTCCCCGAAACCCCCAACGTCACGACCGCCGCCACGCTGCGCCGGTATACTTGGCTACTTTGCCCTTGCCAGCCGCTCCCCACCGCCACATGGTGACATCTCTCATCGTCCGACTCGTTGCATGGTCGGTGCGACGCCCCGTCTGGGTCGTCGTCCTGTCGCTCGTCATCGCCGCGCTCAGCGGCGTCTATGTCGCGCAGCATTTCAAGATCAACACCGACATCAGCAAGCTCGTCGATGCGGAACCGCAATTTGCCGCACTCGGCCAGGCCGTCGATAAAGCGTTCCCGCAACGCAACGGCACGATCCTCGCGGTCGTCGAAGCGCCTGCGCCCGAATTCGCGAACGCCGCCGCGCATGCGCTGACCGAAGCCCTGCAGAAGGATGCCGAAGCCGGCCGCATCGGCCAGGTCGCCGAGCCCGGCGGCGGTCCGTTCTTCGAGCACAACGGGCTGCTGTTCCTGTCGCCGCAGGAGGTCACGGATACCACGTCGCAGCTCGCGAGCGCGCGTCCGCTCGTCAATGAACTCGCGAAGAACCCGAGCCTGACCGGGCTCGCCACCACGCTGTCCACCACGCTCGGCCAGCCGCTGCTGACCGGCCAGGTGAAACTGTCCACGATGGCGAAGCTGCTCTCGCGCAGTGCCGCGACGGTCGACGACGTGCTGGCCGGCAAGCCGGCCGCGTTCTCGTGGCGCGCGCTGGTCGACAGCGATGCCGCACGGCAACCCGCGCGCGCATTCGTCACCGTGCAGCCGGTGGTCAATTACGGCGCACTGCAGGCCGGCGCGGAAACCAGCCAGGTGATCCGCGACGCGGCCCGTTCGCTCGACCTCGAGAAGCGCTTTGGCGCAGCCGTGCGCCTGACCGGCGAGCAGCCGCTCGCCGACGACGAATTCGCGTCGGTTCAAGATGGCGCGGCGCTCAACGGTGTCATCACGCTGCTCGCCGTGCTCGTCATCCTGTGGCTCGCGCTGCGCTCGAAGCGGATGATCGGCTCGGTGCTCGTCACGCTGTTCGTCGGCCTCGTCGTGACCGCCGCGCTCGGCCTCGCGATGGTCGGCTCGCTGAACATGATCTCGGTCGCGTTCATGGTGCTGTTCGTCGGCCTCGGCGTCGACTTCTCGATCCAGTACGGCGTGAAGTACCGCGAGGAGCGCTTCCGCGATCCACGCATCGATCACGCGCTGATCGGCGCCGCGCACTCGATGGGCATGCCGCTCGCGCTGGCCACCACCGCGGTCGCGGCGAGCTTCTTCTCGTTCATCCCCACCGCGTATCGCGGCGTGTCCGAGCTCGGCCTGATCGCGGGCGTCGGCATGTTCGTCGCGCTGCTCACCACGATCACGCTGCTGCCCGCGCTGCTGCGCCTGTTCGCGCCGCCGGGCGAATCTAAAACGCCGGGCTTCCCGTGGCTCGCGCCGGTCGACGATTTCCTCGATCGCCATCGCAAGCCGATCCTGATCGGCACGCTCGCGGTCGTGATCGGCGCGCTGCCGCTGCTCGCGTTCCTGCGCTTCGACTTCAACCCGCTGAACCTGAAGGATCCGCACAGCGAATCGATGGCGACGCTGCTCGCACTGAAGGATTCGCCGGAAGCCGCCGTCAACGACGTCACGCTGCTCGCGCCGTCGCTCGCGGAGGCCGACGCGGCCGCGAAGCGCCTCGACGCGCTGCCCGAAGTCGGCCGCACGACCACGCTGTCGACCTTCATCCCCGCCGAACAGCCAGCCAAGCGCGCGGCGATCGCCGCCGCCGCGAGCGACCTGCTGCCCGCGCTGACGCAGCCGGCCGCG
>NZ_JAAGPM010000234.1:0-7545 GCF_017104865.1 Burkholderia sp. Ac-20349 | reverse complement strand
GCCGTATTGCCGCGGCACGCGTGCGGGCGGCGAGATACGGCGGCTCCACGCGATGCGCGAGTGCGTGGCGTGCCACTCCGGAATCATGATGCGTTCGCACAGCAGCACGCGATCGAGCGCGCGCGCCACCCATGATCGACGTCGAATAGACGCCCATCGCACCGCCGATCCGCGTCGAGAAATGCGCTTTCACGAAGCCGGGCAGCAGCGCCTGCACCATCGCGATCCCGACGCCCGCGCAGCAGGCGCTCGCGAGCAATAGCCACGCGTGCTGCGCGCCGACGCGCGACACGCAGGCCAGCCCGATCAGCGCGACGCCGAGCCAGACGCCGCCCGCGATGCCGGTCACGCGCTGCAAGCGGCGCGCACTCAGCGCGCCGAGCCCCATCAGCAGGATCGGGATCGTCGTCAGCAGGCTGGCCGCACCGTCGCCGATGCCGGTTGCGCGCTGGATCATGTCGAGCAGCGGGCCGACCGCGGCAAGCGCCGGCCGCAGGTTCAGCCCGACGAGCACGATGGCGGCCAGCCGCCATCCGGGGGAAGTGAAGCGATTCATTGCAAGGCCCTCGAAATCGGTGCGCGGGCCCTGGTGAGGCGCCGCGCGTTTTTCATGTAAAGTATCTCGACATCAAGATAAACGCCGATTTATCTCGACGTCAAGATAACTGCCAAGCCGAGGAGGGTTAATGGATCGAGCCGCGCATGCGCTCGCGCAATGGCGCACCGAGCGTCCGGATCTCGACGCGTCGTCGATGGTGGTGATGGGGCGGCTGCAGGAAGCCGCGCTCGTGATCGCCCGCGACCGTCTCAATCCGCTGTTTGCGCGCTACGGGATGCAGCCGGGCGAATTCGACGTGCTCGCGACGCTGCGGCGTGGTGGGGAGCCGTTCGCGCTGACGCCGACGGCGTTGTACGACGCGCTGATGATGTCGTCGGGCGGGATGACCGCGCGGATCGACCGGTTGCAGAAGGCGGGGTGGGTGGAGCGCCGGCCGAATCCGGCCGATGGGCGTGGGACGCTCGTTGCGCTGACGGAGACCGGTCGTGCGTTGATCGATGAAGCGGTTGTCGCGCATATCGACAATCAGCGGGAGTTGCTGGCTGTGTTGTCGGACGATGAGCAGACGCAGTTGTCGGAACTGCTGGAAAAGTTGCTGGCGGGGGTGGGAGACGAAGCGTAGAAAGGGGCGGAGGGAGAGTAGCGCTGCGGAATGCGTGAGGCAAACGTCCGCGGAGGGCAAAAAGGTTCTTCGTGAATTTTCGTGGACGTCGCTTGCCGACCCGACCCGAAGCGGACTTCCATACGCTCCATGGAGTGGCCGTTCAAAATCCTAACGGGATATCACTCGATAGTACTCAGTTGTTTCAGGACGCAAAGCCTACTGCAGCCTCACGGATGCGTGGCGACTCAGCCGTGGCTGCCAGTTGACGCAACGTGCCGAGTAACGAAATACCGCCAACTTCTTGTATGCCTGCATTTAGCAGTCGGCCAACCATGCAGACACCGAACTCGCTGGGCTGTCGAGCGAGGGACCGAAGAAGCTCCTGCTCATAATTCGGCAGCGATTCGAGTCCATGGAGAACGCCCCAAATCACGCCAAAGCCGTCTTCCTCTGGGTAGCGCTCAAACACACTCAGAAGCTCCGGTATCGCCTGTTCTGGATGTCCTGCCTGCCAGAGCTCGGTAACGAGCGAATCCAGGGCAAGCCAGTTGTCGTCTTCAGGGATGAAGGTGGCGATGTCGCGAGCGATATCCGCAGTGGTTCGAAACATGGGAAAACTCTGCATAATTTCTTGCTTAAGAAAGCTTAATCCATCTCGACTGTCCTTGCATGGCCAGCCAGTCGAGAAACGAAGCCGCACACCAGCGACCGCTTCTGCGCCGACTATCGATCTCCGCAAACGCCCCTAACCGACCCGCTTCGGTCTTTCACGCCTTCGAATTGATTGACCGCTAGTTTCAAAGCCGAACGCCTCCTCAACTCACAGTGTCGGCATAGCGGTCATTTCGGTCTAGTCGGCACGTCGGCGCCTATGACTGCCGTGGCAAATGCATCATGCTTAAATTATATAAGGCGCGCCCCAAAATTCCATCTTCATATTGGCATGCGAGCTTGGTAAGAGAGAACACTTTGGCACCAAAGTCAGATAAAATTCATGTCACCGTCGGTTCTCTGCATTGTCCATTGGGATTGCTTGCCGGAAAAGCTTTACGCGAACCAATTTGAAATATCAGGACCTGCGCGACATGAGCACCTTGGTTAAATTGACTGCAAGACTCCTAGGCTGATGAATACACCGCTGCGCGATTCGACGACGGTTCAACCAACCCTCGCATCTATTGACCAGAACCGACACCCTGTTCGAGTATTTCTCGACAGCGCCGATTATTCTGTGCTATCTGACGAAAAGCGTTGCACTCTGAAATTGGACGAACTTCGTGAGAAGCTAATCCAATGGTCAGATTCGGGCGACGTTGAATTTTGGTATTCTGGGACTATTTTGAGTGAGATGGCTCCATTGGAGAGTCGGTACGCAGACGCCTCGGTAGCCCGAACCGATTTGTTGGTTAGGTTGTGCAAGACGCAGGCGCTCATCTCCATCGACCGAATCCTGCAACAGGAACTGCAAAATTTAGGGGCTGGGACACCAGAAACTGCCTCAATGGCTGTTTACTCCTATTCCGGAAATTGGTTTCCAGAATTAACCGATATCATGTCACCTGTATCTTGGCTCGAAAGCATTCGGGACCTTGATATAACCGCGAAGCAACATGGTCTTAATCGAGATGCGCGAAGAAAACTTCAAAAGCAGTTATTCAAAAACCGGCAGCCAACAAATGCAATGCGCGAGTTACTCTCCAGGCAGGAAATTGCGCTGGCTGAAATTCTGCAAATGTATCCGATGCGAGAGCAAGATGCCCTGGTACTCGGGAATTATGTGGTAGGGAAAGCTACTGCCGCTCAAGCTGAAGAAGCATTTTTTGCTAGTTTGCGCGACCCGAGTTGGATGATTCGATGGTTTCACAACCACGCGGACAAGCTATCGCCCGTCACAGACTGGGTTCGGGGTTCCGCTGACAACATGCTTAAAATGATTCAGCAAGTCAGCGGGGATGTTGAAGCTCTCAAAGCAAAGTCTAAGGAGTTGAGGGAGACAGGAGCTGCGCTAGGCATAGCTCCGCTAGTCCCCGCGATAGATAGCGCGTGGTGGTTAAGTCAGCAGGACAAAATTGTCGTTGTCTTGGCAAAGCAGCTTGCGGCCCAGCTGTACGAAATTTCTCTCGAGAGCCATACACCAGCAGATGTGGATAGGTTGGCTCCGAGTTTGGCAACCTGTATTCGGGTGTTCCATTCATCCACTTGGAATTCAGCAGGGACAGCTGCTCGGCAACCCAAGAAAAGTGATTGGGCAGACAGCCTTCACGCTATGTACGCGCCTTATGTCGATATATTTCGCACTGATTCGTACATGGCGCCGATCGTTGAAGAGAAGGTCAAGAAATACGGAACGACGGTCGTTGCAAAGATTGGGAATTTGGTCGAGCAAATTGAAATTCGGCTCAATTCTCAACGCACCATTCAAAAATAAAAAACATGCCAAAAATTGATCGACGCGTACAATGAAAGGTTTTTCGAAGAAAAACGCTGCTGGCACCTTGCCTCCCATGGCTGGGCCGAACGGGTTCATGTGAAAGGCGCCACAGGCTACAGCAGATCCTACGGATTCAAACGATCGATGCAACACCCCCGCTCCTCACGCAGCTTCAATTGTGTTGCATCGACCGGTTGAATCCGCACTCGGAAGCGGCCGTTTTGCCATTGCCGCGCGGTCGTGCCGAGCTAAAGGCCATCAATCCGTTCACACCCCTCGTTGATCCAGAGGAGTGGTTTGCGCGTAACACCATCGGGTTTCGCCGAGGCTTCAAGTCTGATGCCAACTCAGGTAACGCTCGTTAAGCCATGCGACGTCCACTATGTCAACCCACCGCGCTCGTTCCTTTGGGAATGCCTGGTGGTCGATTTTGTACGCATGGCGGTTGCGAATGGGCCTTGCTGATGGCTCCGATAACCCCAGTAATGGCAACGACTCCACTAAACACAATCGTCATTATTTCGGCGTTGGTCATATTGGCTCGCATGAAAATTTACCTGTGGGATAGATGCGTTTCGTGTTTATCCCGATAGGATCCACGCCATTTATCGCGGCTCCAGCGGTGCCCCACAGCGTAGCCAGTCTCCCCCCAAAACTCTGAGAACTATCGCGTCGCACGCTGGAAGGGGGTACTGCCCGCCGCAGGTCCTAGTTTCGGAGCCACCTGCTCGGCGAGACGGAAGGCGCCACGGGCAAAATTGCCATGGAAATCTTAGCTGCCGCATACCGCGCGTTGAAATGAAACTGGCTCACGTGGCGAATCACAGGGCGCCATCGCTTCACCATATGCCCGTTTGCCGCTCATCAACAGCCGTTCGCCGAACCCACTATGAAGGACCGCTCCTGGCCGAAAGCCGCCGCTCGTGATTTCCGGCAACCGTCTGAACGGCGAACTTCGAGCGATCCCGTGCGTCCCGCTGGTAACTCAGGCGCCCATCGCGACAGGTGCCAACGAGAAGGAGATCGAGGCCGCAAAGGTGCTGACTCCAAGGCGACAGCGTTCCTTGATGGCCTCAACGCCAGGTGCGACGGGCGATAATAAGGGCGGCGCTGAGTGGCGCAAGACCGCATGGTCGGCGTAAAGCGCGAAGTCATGCTTGCGACCACGTCGGTCGTTGAAGGGGTGGAGCGCTTGATAAGCGCCGCCTTGTTGCTCGTGTACGCAAAACGCGAATGCGGTGCCAGGCGAATGCCGAACCTCGGTCAGACGTCCGAACGCTCCACGACCACTTCACTGATTTGCAGCACGGGTTGTATATCCGTGTAATTGGCGATGTCGGCCATGATCTCCTGCGCGTGCGGGGCGCGGGCTGCCTGGAAAGCTTCGACCGACGTGCAGACGAAGTCGCACTTGGCCACGTAGGCAGGGGCCGTGCCCGGCGCACCGCCTGCGATGCCCTTGTCCACCGTGTAGTACAGACATGCAGCGCCGAGCCGCTGCTTCACCATTGGCATATGCCTTTCGCGATAGTAAGCGTGATCGAATCGTGCGCCGGCGGCGTACGGGTACATGACACTGACTTTAATCATCGGGTTCTCCTGTTGCTGCACGGTAATCGAGGCGCCGCCGCCCGCGAGACGACATCGAGGCCGCCGATATAAGGCGTGGCCAAGGCTTCTCCCAGAAACGGCGTACCGATTCTTCTAATCCCGCCGTTCGCCGGAAATTCGCGATAAACCCAAAAAAGCCCGCCGCGCAATGCGGCGGGCCTTGCAGTTCGCGGCCCGCACAGCGTGCGACCGCTTAGCCGGTCAGCCTCGCGCCGGAATATTGAGCCCCCGCGCGACAGCCGGACGCGCAACGAACGCGTCGAGCACCCGCTTGACGTTCCGGAACTCGCTGAAGCCAACCAGATCGCCCGCTTCATAGAACCCGACGAGGTTGCGCACCCACGGGAAGATCGCGATGTCGGCGATCGTGTAGGTATCGCCCATCATCCACTGGCGGTTCGCGAGATGCGCGTCGAGCACGCCGAGCAGGCGCTTCGACTCGCCGATATAGCGATCGCGCGGGCGCTTGTCCTCGTAGTCGCGGCCGGCGAACTTGTGGAAGAAGCCGACCTGGCCGAACATCGGCCCGATGCCGCCCATCTGGAACATCACCCACTGGATCGTCTCGTAGCGACCGGCGAGATCCTTCGGGATCAACTGGCCCGTCTTGTCCGCGAGATAGATCAGGATCGCGCCCGATTCGAACAGCGGCAGCGGCTTGCCGTCCGGGCCGTTCGGATCGAGGATCGCCGGGATCTTGTTGTTCGGATTCAGCGACAGGAACGCGGGCGAAAGCTGGTCGTTCGTGTCGAAGCTCACGAGGTGCGGCTCGTACGGCAGGCCGGTTTCCTCGAGCGTGATCGACACCTTGACGCCGTTCGGCGTCGGCAGCGAGTAGAGCTGGAGACGGTCGGGATGCTGGGCCGGCCACTTTTGCGTGATCGGGAAGGCGGACAGGTCGGGCATGGAGGTTCGCTCGTCGAAGTGAATGATCCGCGCTCCGTCCATGCTGCCGCGCGCCACGGCCAGTGGTGCGGCGGCGGAGCGGAACGCGCCGAAAACGCCCACTGTAGCCGATCCCGGCGATCGATGCCGACGGCGGCCGCCACGTCGCCGGGCGCCGCCGCCGGCAGAGATCAGAAGTTGTGCCGCAGCCCGACCATCGCGGCCGTCGTGCCGACGCCCGGCGCGACCGGCTGCCCGTACACGAGCATCTGGTCCATCGTGCCGCGGTTGTTCACGTGGCCGACCTGCGCATAGATCATCGTCCGCTTCGACAGGCTGTAGTCGGCCGCGAGCACGACCGCCGTCGACTTGTTTGCAGACTGGTTGCGGTCCTTCAGGTAATACACCGCGGACGTCACCTGCAGCGCGGGCGTGAAGCGATAGCCGATGCCGGCCGACAGCATGTCGAGGTTCACCTTGTCCGCGTGCGACGGATTCCGGCCGTTGCCGTACGACGCCGACACCGAGAAATCGTGGATCGTGTATTTCGCGCCGAAGTAGATGAAGCGGTTGTTGTCGACACCGGTCGGCGCGACACCCGGCGCCGGGTTCGTGTCGTGCCCGTTGTAGTAGACGGCCGATGCGTTCAGCCCGTAGTTCGCATACTTGAGCACGACCGATTCGCGCGTGCCGCCCTGGAACTGCCCGGCCACGCCGCCCGGCGCGTATTCGAGCGCGATCGACGCACCCGCGAAGGTCGGCGACTGGTAGACGAGCGCGTTGCTGTCGTACAGCGCGCCGATCGCGGCGTTGGTGCTCGTCCCGGGCCAGCCGGCCGCCGTGTTCAGGCCGAGCCACGCGATCAGCACGCTGCCGAAGAACTGCGCGTTGCGCACGTCGGTGTCGGCCATCGCGTAGATCATCGGCACGATCTGGCGGCCGGCCGTGAAGGTGCCGAACGGGCCCGACACGCCGAGCGACGCGACCTGGTTGAAGATCGCGACGGTGCCCGGCGTATCGCTCAGCTGCAGCTTGCCGGTGCTGCTGTCGAACGAGCCCTGCAGCTTGAAGTTGATCTTGTAGCCGCCGCCGATGTCCTCGCTGCCCTTGATACCCCAGAAGCTCGAATAGATGCCGCCGTCCTTCATGCGGAACACCTTGCCGGTATTCGGTGCGGTCGGGCTGAACGACGCCGCCGACGTGCTCTGGTACATCAGGCCCGAGTCGATCACGCCGTAGAGCGTGACGGAGGATTGCGCATGCGCGAGCGCCGAACAGCCGGCAAGCGCCGCGAGCGCGGCCAGTTTCGTCTTCATCCAAGTCTCCAGGGTTTCACGCTGGTTGGTGATGCCGATCGCGGCGATCGACGTGCCGTTCAGGCCCGTGCGCGTGACGGCTTCAGCGGCGACGCCGGCTTGCGTCGACCAGATTTCCTGCGGGTCGTGCTCGACCCAG
>NZ_JAAGPM010000233.1:0-7596 GCF_017104865.1 Burkholderia sp. Ac-20349 | reverse complement strand
GATACCATCAGCCCCGGCAGCGAATGGGTCGAGATCGGCGGCGTGCGCAAGCACGTGATGAGCTATCTCGGCGATTTCCTGTTCGCGCCGGAACGCGCGCGTTCGCCGGTGAAGTCGCTGTCGGGCGCCGGCGCGGGTTTCGGTGCGGCGGCCTTCGGGGCAGCCTGTGCGGGCGCGGCCGGCTGCTCGACCGGCTTCGGCGCAGGCGGTGCGGGCTGGCGCTCGATCGGTTGCGGTTTCAGCAGCTCGATCTGCACAGGAACCTCGGCGGGCTCGGGCGGCGTGAACGCGTCGCGGTTGCGCATCAGCCAGAACGCGGCGAGCGTGTGCAGCACCAGCACGACGACGAGCGCAATGCCCACCCGCAGCCAGTGGCGGGGCAAGGCGTGACTCGGACGGAGGTCGGCAGGCTGCATGGGCATCGGAACAGGATCGGGGCGCTCGCGTGACGTCGGGCGCGCAGCGCGCGCCACAGGAATCGGACTGTCGAATGCGTCGCGCGTTCGCGCTGCGTGACGGGGCGGGTGCCGCGTGCGTCAGGCGTCGCGCGCGTCGGGACTATAGCCGAGTTCGTAAGACAGTTTCTGCGCGCAGGCGCGCAGCGCCGTGTCGATCTCGCCGCCCCACGCAATGTCGAACGAGCCTTCCTGGCCGAGCGCGACGATCGCGAGCGCGAGTTCGCCGACCGCATCGAACACGGGCATGCAGAACGCGTGGATCGTCGGCAGCAGCATTCCCTCGACGCGTGCGGCCTCGTGCCGGCGCACGTCGGCGAGCACCGCATCGACCTCGTCGAGCGTGCGCGGGCCGCCGTGGTGCGGCGAGCGGCGCGTATCGGCGAGTTCGCGCTCGAGCATCGCGGCGGTCTTGCTGCGCGGCAGGTACGCGGCGAACAGCAGCCCCGTCGCGGAGCCGAGCAGCGGCATCACGTCGCCGAGCTTCAGCGATGCCTTCGCCGGGTGGCTCGATTCCATCCAGTGCACGATCGTCGGCCCCTGGTTGCCCCATACGGCGATACCGACCGTCTGGTCGAGGCGGTCGCGGAATTCGGTCAGCGCGATCCGCGCGAGCTTCACGCCGTCGACGCGCGCGAGCCGCGCAAGCCCCATCTGCAGCGCGAAGCCGCCGAGCTCGTAGCGTCCCGAGACGGGATCCTGCGACACCACGCCGAGCCGCGAGAAGCTGACGAGGTAGCGGTGCGCCTTCGCAGGACTCATGCCCGCGCGCTGCGCGAGATCGCGCAGCATCATCGCGCGCGGCTCGCTCGTCAGCACGTCGAGCAGGCGGAAGCCGACCTCGATCGACTGGATGCCGGAACGGACCTTCTCGCCGTGCTCGCCGGAAGCGGCGTCGTCGGTGTCGGAGTCGGCAAGATCGTCGTCGGGAAGCGGGCTGGCAGGCATGGGCGTCAGGTGCGCGAAAAGGCGGCAGGAATCGAGCTGAAAAACCGGGCTGAAAAACCAGACCGAAAAATCGGGGCGAAAGCGGGCGCACAATCGTGGCGCGCCGCAGGGATTCACCATCGTAAAATAGATTCCCTCCATCGTCACTACAACGGCAGAGTCCCCCTTATGAAACTTGCTTCGCTGAAGGACGGCACGCGCGACGGCCAGCTGATCGTCGTGTCGCGCGACCTGCACACCGCGGCAATCGCCGACGCGATCGCGCCGACGCTGCAGCGCGTCCTCGACGACTGGGCGTTCTACGCGCCGCAGCTGCGCGACCTGTACGACGCGCTGAACCACGGCCGCGCGCGCAATGCCTTCGCGTTCGATCCGGCCAACTGCATGGCGCCGCTGCCGCGCGCGTTCCAGTGGGCCGACGGCTCCGCGTACGTGAACCACGTCGAGCTCGTGCGCCGCGCGCGCGGCGCGGAGATGCCGCCCGAATTCTGGACCGACCCGCTGATGTACCAGGGCGGCAGCGACGATTTCCTTGGGGCCCGCGACGACGTCGTGTGCCCGTCCGAGGAATGGGGCATCGATTTCGAGGCGGAAGTCGCGGTGATCACCGGCGACGTGCGGATGAGCGCGACGCCCGACGAAGCGCTGAAGGCCGTGCGGCTCGTGACGCTGGTGAACGACGTGTCGCTGCGCAACCTGATTCCGGCCGAGCTCGCGAAGGGCTTCGGCTTCTTCCAGAGCAAGCCGGCCACCGCGTTCGCGCCGGTCGCCGTGACACCCGACGAGCTCGGCGACGAATGGCGCGAAGGCCGCGTGCACCGGCCGATGATCGTCCACTGGAACGGCAAGAAGGTCGGCCAGCCCGATGCGGGCACCGACATGGTGTTCCACTTCGGCCAGCTGGTCGCGCACGCGGCGAAGACGCGCAACCTGCGCGCCGGCTCGATCGTCGGTTCGGGCACGGTGTCGAACAAGGACGCGAAGCGCGGCTATTGCTGCATCGCCGAGAAGCGCTGCCTCGAGACGATCGAGCACGGCGCGCCGCAGACCGGGTTCATGCGCTACGGCGATACCGTGCGCATCGAGATGTTCGACACGGCCGGCAAGTCGATCTTCGGCGCGATCGAGCAGTCGGTCGCGCCGCCCGACGGCGCGGCGTAAGCCACGCGGCGCACGCAGCGCTCCGCGCCAGCGAAACCCGGCTTCGGCCCGCGCGCCGGGTTTCGCCTGATGTTTGCCCGCGCGGGCTTGGCTACACTCGATTCAGGGGTTCGAGAACCTCGAGCAAGGAGCAGCGCATGGCCAATCTCGCCGCGTACGGCGGTTACGAAGCACTGAAGGTGACGCGCCGCGACCATGGCGTGCTCGACATCGTGATGAGCGGCGAGGGCGCGAACCGCAGCGGCCTCGCGACCGCGAACGCACGCATGCATCGCGAGCTCGCCGACATCTGGCGCGACGTCGACCGCGATCCCGACACGCGCGTCGCGGTGATCCGCGGCGAAGGCAAGGGCTTCTCGGCGGGCGGCGATCTCGCGCTCGTCGAGGACATGGCGAACGACTTCGACGTGCGCGCCCGCGTGTGGCGCGAGGCGCGCGACCTCGTCTACAACGTGATCAACTGCAGCAAGCCGATCGTGTCGGCGATGCACGGGCCGGCCGTCGGCGCGGGGCTCGTCGCCGGGCTGCTCGCCGACATCTCGATCGCCGCGAAGGATGCGCGCATCATCGACGGCCACACGCGGCTCGGCGTCGCGGCCGGCGACCACGCGGCGATCGTGTGGCCGCTGCTGTGCGGGATGGCGAAGGCGAAGTACTACCTGCTGCTGTGCGAGCCGGTGAGTGGCGAGGAGGCCGAGCGGATCGGGCTGGTCTCGCTCGCGGTCGAGCCGGCCGACCTGGTGCCGAAGGCCTACGAAGTGGCCGAGCGGCTCGCGCACGGTTCGCAGTCGGCGATCCGCTGGACCAAGTACGCATTGAACAACTGGCTGCGCACGGCCGGGCCGACCTTCGATACGTCGCTTGCGCTCGAATTCATGGGTTTTTCCGGGCCCGACGTGCAGGAAGGGATCCGCTCGCTGCGCGAGCGGCGCCCGCCCGAGTTTCCCGGCGACGCGCCGTTCTGACACGCGCTGGCGCTATGATCGATCCAGGCGCGGCTCGCGCGACGCATGGCGGCCGCCTCGCTCTCACCCAGTCAACCAGGATGCCCGTATGACGACCGATGCCTCCGGCTCCAACCCTTTCGCCGGCTTTGCCGGCTTCAAGCCCGCCGACATGATGGACCGCATGTGGGACATGATGCGGATGTCGCCATTCGGCGGGATGACGTCGTTTCCGGGCGCCACGCAAGGGCTGCCGCCGTCGCTGTCGAGCATGTCCGACATGATGGCGCCGCTCACGAGCGTCGAGGAACTCGACAAGCGGATCACCGATCTGCGCGCCGTCGAGCAGTGGCTGAAGCTCAATCTCGGGATGCTGCAGTCCGCGATCCAGGCGCTCGAGGTGCAGCGCGCGACGCTCGCGACGCTGCGTGCGTTCGGCGCGTTCGCGCAAAGCTCGATGTCGGCGGCCGAGGAAGCGGCCGTCGCGGCCGCGCACGCGGCGAAACACGCGTCGCCGGCGCCGGATGCCGACGCTGCGGCGTCCGCCGCGGATGCATCGGCCGGCGACGCCGCGCAGCAGGCCTTCGCTCCTTCCGGCTGGTGGAACCTGCTGCAGTCGCAGTTCCACCAGCTCGCGAGCCTCGCGATGGCGCAGCCGGGCATGCAGTCCGCCGCGCCGGGCGATGCGCCGCAGGCCGCGGCCGCACAGCCGGGGCAAGCTGCGCCGCAGGAGCCGGCCGCGAAGCCGGCGCCGGCTGCCGCCGCGCCGCGCAAGCCCGCCGCGAAGCGCGCAAAGCCGGCCGGAGCGGCCGGTTCGGCCGCGGCGCGCGCGGCCGCCGCTTCGTCGCCCGAAACCCGTCCGCCGAAGCGCTCGACGTGACGCGGCGCAGGTAGCAGGTCGATCATGCGGCTCGCGCTCGTTCTGATGGGAGGCGGCGCACGTGCCGCCTATCAGGTCGGCGTGCTGAAGGCGCTGGCCGAGATCGCGCGCGAGGCCGATCCGCAGCGGCACACGCTGCCGTTCGCGGTCGTGTGCGGCTCGTCGGCCGGCGCGATCAACGCGACGTCGATCGCGAGCCACGCGGACGACTTTTCCCACGGCGTGCGGCGCCTGCTCGAATTCTGGGAGCCGTTGCGCGCCGACTACGTGTATCGCACCGACTGGCTCGGCATCGCAGCCGCCGGCGCGCGCTGGCTCGCGGCGATGACCTTCGGCTGGGCGGCCCGCCGTTCGCCGCGCGGGTTGCTCGACAACGCGCCGCTCGCGCACCTGCTGCAGCGCGAGCTGAGTTTCCACCGGATCGAGCAGATGCTCGAGGCGCGCCTGCTGCACGCGCTCGCGGTGACGGCGCTCAGCTATTCGAGCGGGCGGCACCTCACGTTCTACCAGGCGGCCGAGCCGATCCAGGCGTGGCGGCGCGCGCAGCGCACCGCGCGGCTCGTCGACCTGTCGGCGTCGCACCTGCTCGCGTCGTCGGCGATTCCGTTCGTGTTCCCGGCCGTGCCGCTGGTGCTCGACGGGCAGATCGAATACTTCGGCGACGGATCGATCCGGCAGATTGCACCGCTGTCGCCGGCGATCCACTTCGGCGCGGACCGGATCGTCGTGGTCGGCGCGGCCGACCCGCGGCCCGAGATTCCGGCCGCGAACGGCGCCGGGCTGGTACGCGGCTACCCGACGCTCGCGCAGATCGGCCAGCAGGTGCTCGCGAGCGTGTTCCTCGACTCGATCGGCTCGGACATCGAGCGCATCGAGCACATCAACCGGATGATCGAGCACCTGCCGCACCAGGTCGAGGTGGACAGCGGCTGGCGGCACGTCGACGTGCTCGCGATCGCGCCGTCCGAGCGGATCGAGCTGATCGCGGCGAAGCACCTGAAGCAGATGCCGGCGACGATGCGCGGGCTGCTCGGCGCGATCGGCGGCAGCCAGCCGGCCGGCGCGTCGTTTGCGAGCTACCTGCTGTTCGAGGAGGCGTTCACGCGCGAACTGATCGAGCTCGGCTACCGCGACGGGCGCGCGCAGCGCGACACGCTGGCCGGCTGGATTGCACTGGCGGATGGCGGCAGCGCGCCGGCCGCCGGCATGCCGCCGGAAGACGGCCTCGCGACCGGCGAAATGCGGGCCTGATGCAGACAGGACAATGTAAGGTTGCGTTTTCGCGACGGTCGGCCGCGACAGATCGCCGCACCGCGATTGGCGGCGCACGACCGGGCAGGCGTCTCGGAACCGTCATGCACGCGTGATATCATGGCCGCCGCCGTATACACCATATCGAGCAGCCCGCCGATCCGGCATCCGCACGGGACCTTTCGGGGAACCCGCCTGGGGCAGGGGACGGGCGCGCCAACGAGCCGGCCAGCGCCGGCCCCCACTCAGGCAAGCGTGCAGCCGGTTCCGTTCGTGCGGAGCGTGGCTGCGGCATGCCGCAACGGCGGCGACGCGGCCGCCCGGCTGCCGGACGAGCAATCGGCGTCCGGCCGGTCGGTTTCACGCGTAAAATCACAGTCTTGGCCGCAAAAAGCGCGCTTGGCGCGCCTTTGCGGCAACAGTCACGTTTAGAGAAGTCGCATTGCGCAGAACAGGGGTGGGACCATCATGAACACGATGCTTTATCCGGAACTTTACCGATCGCTCGAAGCCGTCCGCTGGGACATGGAGAAGGACATTCCGTGGGACAAGTTCGACGCTTCGCTGCTCACCGACGAGCAGGCGAAGACGATCAAGATGAACGCGATCACCGAATGGTCGGCGCTGCCCGCGACGGAGATGTTCCTGCGCGACAACCAGCACGACAGCGACTTTTCCGCGTTCATGAGCGTGTGGTTCTTCGAGGAACAGAAGCATTCGCTCGTGCTGATGGAATACCTGCGCCGCTTCCGGCCGGAGATGGTGCCGACCGAAGAGGAGCTGCACGCGGTGCGCTTCGAATTCGATCCGGCGCCGCCGCTCGAGACGCTGATGCTGCACTTCTGCGGCGAGATCCGCCTGAACCACTGGTACCGCTGCGCGGCCGACTGGCACACCGAGCCGGTCATCAAGCAGATCTACGAAACGATCTCGCGCGATGAAGCGCGCCACGGCGGCGCATACCTGCGCTACATGAAGAAGGCGCTGAACAACTGCGGCGACGTCGCCCGTGCCGCGTTCGCGAAGATCGGCGTGCTGATGGCGTCGGCGCGCCGCACCGAGAAGCCGCTGCACCCGACCAACCTGCACGTGAACCAGGCGCTGTTCCCGCGCGACACCGTGCAGTCGCGCCTGCCCGATCCGGAATGGCTCGAGCGCTGGCTCGACGAGCAGATCCGTTTCGACGGCGAATGGGAAAAGAAGGTCATCGAGCGGATCCTGCACAACCTGTCGATCCTGTTCGAGCGCACGTTCGCGACCGCGCAGGAGCTGAACCGCTACCGCAAGGAAGTCACCGGCCGCCTGCAGGCCGAAAGCGGCCCGTCGTCGGCCGCGCAACCGGCCTGAGGCCGGCTGGCGCGCCGGGGCCGGCCTGATTCACGATTCACGCCGGCCGCGCGCGCCGCTTCGCCGCTGCCCCATGAAGCCCGCTCGGCACGCCCGGCGGGCTTTTTCGTTTCCGGCGCCACGGCGCCTCGTCGCCGTACGCACTGCTCATTCGATCCGACCTTCATCATGTCCGCCACTTTCGAACGCAAGCTGATCACCCGCGACGCCCTCGTCGCCCTGCGCGCCACGCTGCCGTCGCCCGTCGTGTTCACCAACGGCGTGTTCGACATCCTGCATCGCGGCCACGTCACCTATCTCGCCGACGCGAAAGCGCTCGGCGCATGCCTGATCGTCGGCGTGAACAGCGACGCGTCGGTACGCATGCTCGGCAAGGGCGACGACCGGCCGATCAATCGCGAGGACGACCGCGCGGCGCTGCTCGCGGCGCTGGAAAGCGTCGACTGGGTCGTGAAATTCGAGGAAAAGACGCCCGTGTCGCTGATCGAGCGTTACCGCCGCCTGACGGAAGGGGTGTTCGCCGTGCTCGACAGTCATCTGGCCCGGCACCCGTACCTGGCCGGGGACGACTATTCCATCGCCGACATTGCGCATTTCGGCTGGACGCACA
>NZ_JAAGPM010000232.1:0-7604 GCF_017104865.1 Burkholderia sp. Ac-20349 | reverse complement strand
ACGACGCTCGATGCGCCGCTGCAGCGCTTCGCGCGCGACACGCTGGTGCGCGCGCTGACCGAACTCAACGCGCCCGCGCATCGGCGCAACGTGCAGGACGGCGCGGTCGTCGTGATCGACAACGCGACCGGCGAGATTCGCGCGTGGGTCGGATCGTCGGGCGCGCTGTCGAGCGCCCGCGACGTGGACGCCGTGCTCGCGCCGCGCCAGGCCGGCTCGACCCTCAAGCCGTTCCTGTATGCGCAGGCGATCGACGAGAAACGGCTGACGGCCGCGTCGCTGCTCGACGATGCGCCGATCAACCTCGCCGCCGGCGGCGGCCTGTACATTCCGCAGAACTACGACAAGGACTTCAAGGGCTGGGTGAGCGTGCGCAGTGCGCTCGGCGGCTCGCTGAACGTGCCGGCCGTGCGCACGCTCGTGCTCGTCACGCCGCACCGCTTCGCGCGCACGCTGACCGCGCTCGGCCTGCCGCTCGCGCAGGAAGGCGACTACTACGGCTTCAGCCTCGCGCTCGGCAGTGCGGACGTCACGCTGCTGTCGCTGACCAACGCGTACCGCGCGCTCGCGAACGGCGGCGTTGCGCGCAAGGTCATCGACGTGCCAGCGCCGGCTCCGGCATCCGGCGCAGCCGGCGCGTCGGCCACGTCGCCCGCACGCACCGCCGACGGCACGCGCGTGTTCAGCGAGGCGGCCAGCTTCGTCGTCACCGACATCCTGTCCGACAACAACGCGCGTGTGCGCACGTTCGGCTTCGACAATCCGCTCGCGACGCGCTTCTTCTCGGCGGTCAAGACCGGTACGAGCAAGGACATGCGCGACAACTGGACGGTGGGTTTCACGTCGCGCTATACGGTCGGCGTGTGGGTCGGCAATGCGGACGGTTCGCCGATGTGGGACGTGTCGGGTGTCACGGGTGCGTCGCCGGTGTGGTCGGCGGT
The DNA here is from genome assembly GCF_017104865.1 of Burkholderia sp. Ac-20349. Classification (NCBI taxonomy): domain Bacteria; kingdom Pseudomonadati; phylum Pseudomonadota; class Betaproteobacteria; order Burkholderiales; family Burkholderiaceae; genus Burkholderia; species Burkholderia sp. Ac-20349. The sequence continues at coordinate 6,663 of NZ_JAAGPM010000232.1, read as the reverse complement.
CGTCGGCTACCTGCACCGCGACCAGCCGAGCCGTGCGCCGCGCGCGCCGGCCGGCGTCGAGACGCGCCGCATCACGTTCGAACGCGATATCGAACCGTCACGCAACGAGTGGTTCATCGCGGGAACGGCGGTCGACACGATCCGGCTCGCCGCCCCCGTCACACCGGGCAAGGACGGCGCGCGCGCGCCGCTGACGATCGGCACGCCGACCGACGGCACGATCTTCGCGATCGATCCGGACATTCCGCCGAAGAACCAGCGGATCTGGTTCGAGCGTTCGGCCGGGCGCGCCACGAAGTTCGCGTGGCGACTCGACGACAAGGTGATCGGGCATGCCGATCGCATCGCGTGGCTGCCGTGGCCGGGCCGGCACCGGCTCGAACTCGTCGACGCGCGCGGCAATGTCGCCGATGCGATCAGCTTCGAGGTGCGCGGCGCGTTCGCAAAGGCGGCCGCACGCAAGCCCTGAGCGCTCGAGTGGGTGAGCCGGCCTTACTCGCCGGCCGCGTTCGTGTTCGCCTTCGGCGACTGCGGTTGCGCGGAGAAGTCGAGTGCCGGCGCGGTCGAGATCGCCGCCTCGTTCGCGACGCCGAAGTTCGGGCGCGGCTGGTAGCCGAAGATCTTCGCGATCACGACGCCCGGGAACTGGCGGATCTGCACGTTGTAGTGCTGCACCGTCTTGATGTAGCGGCCGCGCGCGACCGCGATGCGGTTTTCCGTGCCTTCGAGCTGGGTCTGCAGGTCGCGGAACGCTTCGTTCGCCTTCAGCTCCGGGTAGCGCTCGGACACCACCATCAGCCGGCTCAGCGCACCCGACAGCTCGCCCTGCCGCTGGTCGAACGCCGCGAGCGCGGCCGGATCCTTGGCCATCTCCGGCGTCATCTGCACGCTGCCCACCCGCGCACGGGCCGACGCCACCTCGGTCAGCACGCGTTCCTCGTGCGACGCGTAGCCCTTCACCGACGCGGCGAGGTTCGGCACGAGGTCGGCGCGGCGCTGGTACTGGTTCAGCACTTCGGACCACGCGGCATTGATGTTCTCGTCGGACGACTGGATCGCGTTATAGCCACACCCCGCGAGCGGAGCCAGCACGCAGCACACAAGCAGGATTCGAAACCATTTCATGGTGGATGTTTCCGGTTGAACGCTCCGGGTGGAGCGGTAGGTGAAAAGAAACGGGGGCGCAGGCACGCTGCGCGCGGTGGCTACCAGCGGCCCGATGCACCGCCGCCACCGCTCGAACCGCCATCGCCGCGGAACGAATCGGTGCTCGAGCGCGACCGGGAGCCGGACGAGGAAGACGACGAAGACGAGCCGATGCCCATCAACTTCGCCCAGATCACGGCGAGCACGCACAGCACGCCGAAGATGCCGGACAACACTTCCTCGACCGAATAGTCCATCTCGCGCCCGATCGCGATGATCATGAACAGCGTCCCGCCCACGATCGCCGTGTATTTGCGCACACGCGCCGACAGGAACAGGTTGATGCCGAGCAGGCACGGCGCGACACCGGCCGCCGCCGGGACGAACAACGCGGCGCCTAGCATGGCTTCGAGATTGCCGTTGAAGATCGTGCCGACCGGCAGCATCACGATCGGCACGACGGCCGCCACGAGCCACGCCGCCAGCAGCGCCACCCGGCGGCGCAACTGGCGCCACTGCGCGACCACGCCCAGCACGACGTTGGCCACCCCGAGCAGGAACCAGAACCGCACGCCGCCCGTATTCGCCTGTTTCCGCACCGGCAGGCCGTTCGACGGGTACTGTTCGCCGCCGGCCCGTGCGTCACGAGGCGGTGCGTTCGTGGCATCCGTCGTGGTCGCCGTGGCCGTTTCGTATGCGTCGTCGCGCCCGCCGGGCGCCGTCGCGGGTGCCGCCGGCTCCGGCGTGGCGACGTCCGCCGGCATCATTTCGCGTGCCAGCGCGTCCACCGCATCGCTGATGCCGCCTTCGATGCGGTTCTCGCGGAATGCCGGCACGATCCGCTCACGGATGATCCGGCCCGCGACGATGTCAGGAATCGTGCCTTCGAGCCCGTAGCCGACTTCGATCCGCACGGTATGGTCGTTGAGCGCGGCGACGAGCAGCAGGCCGTTGTTGACCTCGGCCTTGCCGAGCTTCCATTGGTCGAATACGGTGGTCGCGAACTGTTCGATCGTCGATTGCCCGGTCGACCCGACCAGCAGGATCGCGATCTGCACGCCGAGCCGTTGTTCGAGCGCCGCGAGGCGGTCGGTCAGCTCGGATGCGCAGGCGGCGCTCAGCACGCCCGTGGTGTCCGTCACGCGGCCTTTGAGCGGCGGTGCGGCTTCGGGATTTGCGGCGACCGGATAGGCCGCCGCCGCGGCCACGTGCGAGCAGGCCGACTGGGCCGGGGCGAAAGGCGGGGTGGCCGACGACGCCGCGACGGCGTTGCTGCCGTCTTCGGTTGGCGCGGCAATGGCCGCGCCGCCGAACAGCACGACCGCGCTCGCCAGCAAGGCCGCGGCCTTCCAGAAGCCGGGCCTGCGGGCCTCCCCCTTCGTGCTGCGTGTGTGCGGAATGCCGTTTCGGGTCGTGCCTGCCGACGATGCCGGATCGCCCTCGCCACCCGGCAGGCCCGGCCGGCCCGTCTGTCGTTTCAAGTTCATGTCGGAAACGGCGCGCCGGCTTCATCGGGAGCGGCGCGTTCTCTCGTCGTTTTTAATCGTCCCGCAGCATAACCAATTGCGAAGGGAACTGAAAGGTTTCCGGCCGGCTTCCGGACCGCGTCATTTCAGTCTGTCGTCGTATCGCCCCGATGCCGGCAAAGCCGTGCAGCGCATGAACGCTCGACGGCAGGTCGCCCCCGGCCACGAGCGGGCCAACCAGGCAAGCAGCCCCCCGTTTCGGGACCTAGAATATGAACGGCACCGTCTCTCCGGCGCCCACCGGTTGCCCCACTCTCCTCAAGGCCAGCGACCATGAACATTCACCCCCGCCGCTTCATCCGCCCCGCGCTGGGCACGCTCTGCATCGCCACCCTCGCGACGCTTCAGGCGTGCGGCGGCGATGCCTGCTTCGGCGTGGATGCCTGTTTCAACAACAACACGCAGACCGTCGCGCTCTCGGGCACCGCCGCGACGGGCGACGCGCTCGCCAGCGCGCAGGTGGCGGTCAGCTGCGTGACGGGCTCGGCGACGACGCTGACGGACGGCGGCGGCAACTATCAGGTGACGGTCAATGCCGTGCTGCCGTGCGCGATCACCGTGACGTCGGGCGGCACGAGCCTGCATTCGCTCGCGTACGCGGGCGGCACGTTCAATACGACGCCCGAGACCGAGCTGATGCTGGTCTATCTCGCCGCCCAGCTCGGCACGGACACGGCCACATTGATCGGCAATTTCCAGGGGAATTCGCGCTACCAGCAGGCGATGAACAATGCGAACACCGTACAGGCCGCACAATCGGCCGTGGTGACGAACCTGCAGCAGCGCTATTCGGTCACGCTCGCGGCGCCAGCATTCCTGACCACGTCGTTCACGGTCGGGCAACCGGGCGTCGACAGCGACCTCGTCGCACTCGCGAAAGCCGGTGCGATCGACTCGAACGGGATGCCGGATCCGGTGGCCGTTTCACTGCTGGCGCAGGCCGGCGCGGCACATCCGCTGTAAGCGGCCGGCGGCGGAAAGAAGATCGCCCGGGATCGGGCGTCAGGCGCGCGCGTCGGGCTCGCCATCGGCCAGCAGCGCCCACCGTTCGTGGTCGCGCCATTCGCCGCCGATGCGCAGATAGCGCGGCGAAAACCCTTCTTTCGTGAAAGCGAGCCGCCGAACCAGCGCAATCGACGCGTGGTTGCCGGGCTGGATGTTCGCTTCGAGCCGATGCAGCCCGAGCTCGCCGAACGCGACGCCGATCGCCGCGCGCAGCGCCTCGGTCATCAGTCCCTGGCCGCTGAACGCCACCATCCCGTAGTACCCGAGATACGCGCTCTGGAACACGCCGCCGACGATCTCGTTGAGATTCACCACGCCGACCACCGCCCCGGACGTGCGCTCGCGCGCGACGAGGCCGACGTTCGGCCCCGTCAGGCAGCGGGCGAACCACTGGTCGAATCCCGCCTGATCCGTGAACGAGTCGACCCACGGCAGATGGTGGCTCCGGCTCGCGCGGTTGGCGGCGATCAGGTCGGCGGCGTCGGTTCGGGCGACGCGGTTCAGCAGGATCGGGCGCATGGGTCGGTCGACGGGCGGCACTTACGCGGCCTCCCCGCGCCCGCACACGACGGACGCGGCCTGCGCCTGCTGCTGCGACAGGTACCGCAGCAGCTTGGTGACCATCCACACGACGATGCACGACAGCGCGACGAAGAACAGCGCGAGCGGTGTCAGGACATGGATCGACACGAAACCGGCCAGCCCCATCATCGCGGACGACACGAGCAGCAGCGCGCAGCCGAGGATCGCGCTCGTCAGGCCGGCGATATGCGGAAACAGCGAATTGCCCTTGGCCATCAGCGTCGGGTACATCGCGCCCGCGCAGAAGCCCATCACGAGCACCGGCGTCGCGAGCGTCCAGACGCGCAGCCCGACTGTGAGCGCCAGCACCAGCATCGCCACCGATGCCCCCGCCATCACGCGCGCGCCGATGCGCAGCCGTTGCTCGGCGCTCGGCAGCCCGCGCCCGTGAATACGGTTCGACAGGCCGCCGAGGAAATACATCAGCCCGATCCCGAGCGCGAGATAGCCGAAGAAGGTCGGCGGCTTGTGCAGCGTGGTCTGCACCATGAACGGCCCGACGATGTTGAACACGAGCAGGATGCTGTAGCACAGCCCCTGTGCCAGGAAGCAGCTCTGGAACACCGGGCTCGCCAGCACCTTGCCCGCGTTCGTCATCAGCGTGCGCGGCTCGAGATGCACCGGTTTCGGCAAGGTTTCGCGGTAACGCCACAGTAGCGCCCACATCGCCAGCGAGTACACCAGCAGGAACACGAGGCACGCGCGCCAGCCGAACCATTCCTGCAGGTGCGCGCCGATCACCGGCGCGATGATCGGCGCGAGCCCCCATGCGATCGACATGTACGTGAACGCGTGCATCAGCGCCTGGCCGGAGAACGAATCGGTGATGATCGCCTTCGCGAGCAGGTTGGTGGTCGCGATTCCGAAGCCCTGCAGGCAGCGCGCCAGCACGAAAGTCTCCAGGTTCTGCGCGCCGAGCGACAGCAGGCAGCCGATCGTGTAGATCACGAGCCCGAACGCGAGCACGCGCTTGCGGCCGTAAGCGTCGGCGATCGGGCCGAAGATGAGCTGGCCGAGCGCGTAGGCCGCCATGTAGCCGGACACGCTCGACTGGATCGCCTGCGGCGTGGTCGCGAACGAACGTGCCATGTCGGGCAGCGCGGGGACGTAGATGTCGATCGCGAGCTGGCCGGCGGACGCGAACAGGCAGATCAGGAACAGCAGGAAACGCGGCGAGTTCGACTCGCGCGCGGGAGTGAGCGTGGCGTTCATGACGACGGGAAGGGTTCAGGCGGTGGCGACGCGGCAGCCCGGCGTGTTCGGATCGCGAACACCGGTGCGCAACGTGCAGAATTGCGTATTGTGCCTGTTGTTGCGTGGCTCGACAGGATTCCCATGGCACGGGCGAGGTTGAATGCCGGCCGCCGGCTCTCATTCCGACTTCAGTCTGCGTCCGCCTAGTCGGCGATGGCTCGATCCGCGAGCCGCGGTACGTATTCCCATTCTGATTCGATCAGCCGCGTTCGATGGAGCGTCGACCATGCGATTCCGTTCGTTCAAGGCCTGACGCACGACGAGCCGCCCGGTCGGTTCGTGTCGTCACCGAAACCGCCGGCGCGTGCCGGCAATTTTTTATTGCCACATCGCTTTCCCCCTCACCGCCCGCTCATCCGTCGGGCGAGCGCCTCCCGCCCTCCGTATTTTCCACCCATTGACACGCCTCCCCGCCTTCGCCCTATACTCCCCGCAGCGTCGAGAATTGTTGAACAATCCAACATGCCAACTGGCGCCTGACCGGCCACCACGAAGGATTCCGGCCGGATATCCGTGTCTGCCAACTTTCCCCGAGAGCACCACGTCATGTCGAACTATCCCGCCGCCTACCAGGTCACCAAGGGCTCCGTCCTGAACGTCGACCGGTCCTTCTATTCCGCAATCGCGCAGCGCCAGGACGCGCGGCAGCGCATCGAATCGCACGTCGTGCCGATCCGCAGCGGTTTTGCGTGGACGGTGCCGGCCGGCCACGTGTTCCGCATCGTCACGCTGGAAGGCCCGCAGGTCGCCGACTTCAACATGTGGAGCCTGCACAATCCGCGCGAGCGCATGTGGGCGTCGCGCACGCGCCAGTTGCAGGCTGCGCACGTGACGACGTTCGACCGCATCTGGTCAACGCTGCCCTACCTGCGCCCGATGGTCACGATCACCGACGACACGCTCGCCGGCTATGGCGTCGACGGCGACGGCGGACGCGTGCACGACCTGCTCGGCACGCGCTGCGATCCGTACGTGAACAAGCTGCTGACCGGCGAGGATTTCCATTTCCACTGCCACTCGAACCTCGTGCGCGCGGTCGCGCCGTACGGGCTGACCGAATTCGACGTGCACGACGTGCTCAACGTGTTCCAGTGCACGGGCCTGAACGACGACGACAAGTACTTCATGAAAGCGTGCCCCGCCAAGCCGG
>NZ_JAAGPM010000231.1:0-7607 GCF_017104865.1 Burkholderia sp. Ac-20349 | reverse complement strand
GGTCGAACAGTCGGTGCACATCTACAACCATGAGCGACCACATGCCGCCCTGAAATACAAAACGCCCGATGCGGTGCATCGGGCGTTCTAGTGCCTGGATACTGTCAACCTATTCCAGGACTTGACAGTGGACGCGCGCGTGTTGCGCGGGGTCGTCATGCCCGCCTGCGCGGCGGCGCGTTGACGAGTGCGATGCCGGTCAGCACGAGCGCGGCCGCGGACATGAAGCGCCAGCCGACCGATTCGCCGAGCAGCAGCACGCCGAACGCGACGCCGAACAGCGGCGACAGGAACGTGAAGACGGACAGCCGCGACGCGCTGTAGCGCGTCAGCAGCCAGAACCACGACAGGTAGCTGACGAACGCGACGATCACCGACTGGTACGCGAGGCTCGCCATCGCGACCGGCGTGACGCGCGCGAACGACACCTGGCCGAACAGCGCGGCCAGCGCGACCAGCACGACCGCCGACACCGCGAGCTGGTAGAACAGCGTCTTGCTCGCGCTTGCCCGCGCGAGCGTCGTCGAGCGCACGACGACCGTCGTCGCGGCCCACATCGCACCGCCGAGTATCCCGAGCGCGTCGCCGGCGAGCCCGGCCAGCACCGATGCACCGGGTGCGCGCGGCTTCAGGAAGCCGTCCGCGAACGCGAGCGCGATGCCGGCGAAGGCGAGGCCGACGCCGGCCCATTGCGTGCGCTGCAGCCGTTCGCCGGGTGCGAACAGGTGCAGGCCCAGCGCGGTGAAGCACGGCGCCGTGTACAGGAAAATCGCCATGTGCGACGCGCTCGTCAGCGTCAGCCCGAAGAACACGCAGATGAATTCGCCGGCGAACAGCGCACCGGCCGCGAGGCCCGGGCCGAACGTGCCATCGGCCTGGAACAGCGGCGTACCGCGCGAGCGGGCCCAGCCCCATAGCAGCACCGCCGCGATCACCGAGCGCAGCCCGGCCTGGAACATCGGTGCAATCGCCGCGTTCGTACTCTTGATCGCGACCTGCTGGAAGCCCCAGATCGCGCACAGCAGCAGCATCAGGCCGACGGCACGCGTATCGAGCGCGCGGCGCACGGGGGCAGCGGCGAGCGTGGTCATCGGCGAACCTCGCCGGTTCGGGACGGCGGCAGCGAGATCGGGAGGGCGGCGCATCCGGCGCGCTCGAATCGGCGGTTTCGCACGGCAGTGTAGGGGTAGGGAAGCGTGGATGGTCGCGTTCGGGCGATAGGTCGCGTGCCCGATTTTGGTGCGAGGTGGAAGGATGTTACCCGATCGGCGCGGCAGCCGGGCGAGCCGGATCGTGCCGTTTTCCGCCGTTGTGCTCGCGCCGATCGGTATCGATGAGCCGGTTCGGCCGCGCTCCGGCCTGGCGCCCCTGACCTTGGCCGTCCCCGGCTAGGCGCCCCCGGCGAAATCTACCCGACTCTGGTAGAGTTCCCGGTTCTGGAAAGTCCCCACAGGAGTACAACCCATGCGATTGCTGCATACGATGCTGCGAGTCGGCGATCTCGACCGCTCGATCAAGTTCTACACCGAATTGCTCGGCATGAAGGTGCTGCGCCGCGACGACTATCCGGAAGGCAAGTTCACGCTCGCATTCGTCGGCTACGGCGATGAAAGCGACAACACGGTGATCGAACTGACCCACAACTGGGACACCCCGTCGTACGACCTCGGCACGGGTTTCGGCCACCTCGCGCTGGAAGTCGACGACGCATACGCGGCTTGCGACAAGATCAAGGCGCAAGGCGGCAAGGTCACGCGCGAAGCGGGCCCGATGAAGCACGGCACGACCGTGATCGCGTTCGTCGAGGATCCGGACGGCTACAAGATCGAATTCATCCAGAAGAAGGCGCACTGAGCGCCGGATGAACCGGGCTGCGGCGCGCGATGTGCGCCGCAGCCGCAAAAAAGGGCGATGCGGGGTGACCCGCATCGCCCTTTTTCGTTGGCGGCGCAGCCGTGCGCGTCAAAGCGACGGCAGCAGTTCGGGCGGGTGATGCTTGAGCGTGTGCCGCGCTTCGCGGAACTCGGGGAAGATCGATTCGACGGTCTGCCAGAAGGCCGGGCTGTGGTTCATCTCGCGCAGGTGCGACAACTCGTGTGCGACGACGTAGTCGATGATCGACATCGGAAAATGGATCAGCCGCCAGTTCAGGCGGATCTTGCCGTCGCTCGAGCAGCTGCCCCAGCGCGTCGCGGCCGACGACAGCGCGTACATCGAATACGTGACGCCGAGCTTCTCTGCATAGACCGCGAGGCGTTCCCCGAAGATCCGCTTGGCTTCGCCCTGCAGCCAGCCCTGCACGCGATCCTTGATCTGCTGCATGTCGGCCTGCACGGGCAGCGGCAGCGAGAGCCGCAGCGCGTCGCCATCGAACGCGACGGCGCCCGCGCCGAGCGCGATCGTCACCGTCTTGCCGAGATAGGGAAGTTGCGCACCGTCGCGCCAGTCGATCTGCGGCAACGCGCGCTGCTCGGTGCGCGTCTTCCACTCCGCGAGCTTCGCGAAGATCCAGCGTTGTTTCTCGGCGATCGCGGCTTCGATGTCAGCGAGCGTGACCCAGCGCGGCGCGGTGATCGACAGCCCGCTGCCGTCGATCGTGAAGCCGATCGTGCGGCGCGCGGAGCGCTTCAGGCGGTATTCGAGCACGCGGCTGTCGAGTGCGAACGTCCGCACGCGCGAGCGGTCGGGTGCCGGGCCCGGATCGAGGGGCGCGGCGGGTGCCGCGGCGGGCGGCGCCGGCGGCGTGGCGGGCGCCGACGGTGCGGCGGCCGGCCCGTCGAAGAGCGGCAGGTCCATCTGGCGATGATCGAGGGCCACGACGGCAGGCCGTGGCCGCGGACGCTGTTTCATCAGTTCGCTTCTTTTTGTCGTACGCAACGGCTGCAACCTGCGGGCGTCAGGCACGCGCGGCATCGCGCGCGCCGGCATTGTCCGCCTGGCGATACGAATCCGGATCGATCCGGCGCATTTCCGCTTCGATCCATGCTTCGACCTGCGAGTTCAATGCATCGGGCGTCAGCCCCTCGCTGGGAATCGGCTTGCCGATCGACACGGTGACGACGCCCGGGAATTTCGTGAACGAGTTGCGCGGCCACACGCGGCCTGCGTTGTGCGCGATCGGCACGACGGGGGCGCCGGTTTCGATCGCGAAGCGCGCGCCGCCCGTCTTGTACTTGCCCTGCTTGCCGACCGGCGTGCGCGTGCCTTCCGGGAACATGATCATCCAGGCGCCTTCCGACAGGCGCTTCTTGCCCTGGCGGATCACCGAAACGAACGCGTTCTTGCCTTCCTTGCGGTTGATGTTGACCATGTGCAGGAGCCCGAGCGCCCAGCCGAAGAACGGCACGTACAGCAGCTCGCGCTTGAACACGTAGCAGAGCGGCCGCGGCATCAGCGCCGGAAACGCAAGCGTCTCCCATGCGGACTGGTGCTTCGACAGCAGCACGGCCGGGCCGTCGGGCAGGTTCTCGTACCCTTCGATCCGGTAGCGGATGCCGTTCAGCCAGCGCACGACCCACAGCGTCGACTTGCACCAGCCGGCCGCCATCCAGTAGCGCGCGTCGGGGCGCATGAACGGAAAGGCGATGAAGCACGCGGTGGCGTACGGCACCGTGTACAGGACGAAGTAGATCAGCAGCAGCAGGGAGCGGACGAAGCGCATCGGCGTAAGTCTGGCGTTAGGGAGGATGCGCGCGGCGGCTGCATCACTCGTGTTCGTGTGAAAGGAAATCGAGCGCGAACGCGCGCAAGTCGTCGTGAACCTTCGTGCCGGGCGGCAGGTTGCCGGCGGCGAGAGTCTTCTTGCCCTTGCCGGTGAGCACGAGGTGCGGCTGGAAGCCGACCGCGACGCCGGCCTGCAGGTCGCGCAGCGAATCGCCGACGACCGGCGTGTGATCGGGATCGATCTCGAAGCGCTCGGCGATCATCTGCATCATGCCGGGTTTCGGCTTGCGGCAGTCGCAGTGATCCTCGGCCGTGTGCGGGCAGAAGAACACCGCGTCGATACGTGCGCCGACCGCGGCCGCCGCGCGATGCATCTTCAGATGCATCGCGTTGAGCGTGGCCATGTCGAACAGCCCGCGACCGATGCCGGACTGGTTGGTCGCGACCACCACGCGATACCCCGCGTGGTTGAGCCGGGCGATCGCCTCGAGGGCGCCGGGCAGCGCGATCCATTCGTCGGGCGTCTTGATGAACGCATCCGAATCGACGTTGATCACGCCGTCCCGATCGAGGACGACGAGCTTTCGGTTGGGGCTGATCGGCATCGTGCGGCCCTTATGCGGCGAGCTTCGAGATGTCGGCGACGCAGTTCATCTGCTGGTGCAGCGCGAACAGCAGCGCGAGACGGTTCGCGCGCAGCGCCGGATCTTCCGCGTTGACCATCACGTCGTTGAAGAACGTGTCGACCGGTGCGCGCAGCGCGGCGAGCGCCGACAGCGCGCCCGTGTACGCACGCGCTTCGAGTTGCGACTGCACGTGCGGCGTCACGGCCGCGAGCTGTTCGTGCAGCGCCTTCTCGGCCGCTTCGACGAGCAGCGTCGGCTGCACCGTGCCGTTCGCGCCGCCTTCCGACTTCTTCAGGATGTTCGAGATCCGCTTGTTCGCGGCCGCGAGCGCTTCGGCTTCCGCGAGGCGCGTGAATTCGCGCACCGCGTCGAGGCGCGCGACGAGATCGTCGACGCGCGTCGGGTTCAGGCTCAGCACCGCGTCGATTTCGCCGGCCGAATAGCCGCGCTCGCGCAGCAGGCCGCGCAGGCGATCCATGAAGAACGCGAAGATCGCATCGGTCGATTCGGCGACCCCGGCCACGCCTTCGAAGCGCGCATGGGCCGTGCGCAGCAGCGACACGAGGTCGAGCGGCAGCTGCTTCTCGAGCAGCAGGCGCAGCACGCCGAGCGCATGGCGGCGCAGCGCGAACGGATCCTTCTCGCCGGTCGGCGCGAGGCCGATGCCCCAGATGCCGACGATCGTCTCGAGCTTGTCGGCCAGCGCAACCGCGGTCGACACGGGCGTGGTCGGCAGTGCGTCGCCGGAGAAGCGCGGCTGGTAGTGCTCGGCACAGGCGAGCGCGACGTCGTCGGCTTCGCCGTCGTGGCGCGCGTAGTACGTGCCCATCGTGCCCTGCAGCTCCGGGAACTCGCCGACCATGTCGGTCAGCAGGTCGGCCTTCGCGAGACGCGCGGCGCGCTTCGCGAGCGTGGCGTCGGCGCCGATCGCGGGTGCGATCTCGCCGGCCAGCGCTTCGAGGCGCTCGACGCGCGCGAGCGCCGAGCCGAGCTTGTTGTGATACACGACGTTCGCGAGTTGCGGCACGCGGTCGGCGAGCGGCTTCTTCTTGTCCTGCTCGAAGAAGAATTTCGCATCGGCGAGGCGCGGGCGCACGACGCGCTCGTTGCCTTCGATGATCTCGCCCGGCGTCTTCGTCTCGATGTTCGACACGATCAGGAAGCGCGAGCGCAGCTTGCCGGCGACGTCGGTCAGCGCGAAATACTTCTGGTTCGTCTGCATCGTGAGGATCAGGCATTCCTGCGGGACCTGCAGGAATTCGTCCTCGAAGCGGCACGGGTAGACGACCGGCCATTCGACCAGCGACGTCACTTCGTCGAGCAGCGATTCGGGCATCACGACGGTGTCGCCGTTCGCATGCTCGTTCAACTGCGTGCGGATCGTCTCGCGGCGATCGGCGAAGTGCGCGATCACGCGGCCCTTGTCGCGCAGCGTGTCGGCGTACGCGCGCGCATGCTGGATCGCGACGAGGCCGTCGGACAGGAAGCGGTGGCCGAGCGTGGTGTCGCCGGCGTCGACGCCGAATGCGGTGACGGGGACGATGCGATCGTCGTGCAGCACCGTCAGGCGATGCACCGGGCGCACGAACTTCACGTCGGAGCCGTCCGGGCGCTGGTAGGTCATCACCTTCGGGATCGGCAGCTTCTCGAGCGTTTCGTCGAGCGCGGCCTGCAGGCCGTCGGCGAGCGTCGCGCCGGCTGCCGAATAGTTGAGGAAGAACGCTTCGGCCTTGCCGTCCTGGGCGCGCTCGAGATCGGCGATCGACAGGTTCGGGTGGCCGAGCGCCGCGAGCTTCTTCGCGAGCGGGGCGGTCGGCTTGCCTTCGGCGTCGAGCGCGACCGACACGGGCAGGACCTTTTCGCGGACCTGCTTTTCAGGGGCGACGGCGCGCACGTTCTGCACGACGACGGCGAGGCGGCGCGGCGTGGCGTAGCGTTCGAACACGAGTTCGCCTTCGACGAGGTCGCGTGCCGCGAGGCGTTGCGCGAGACCTTCGGCGAATGCGTCGCCGAGGCGCGCGAGGGCCTTCGGCGGCAGCTCTTCGGTCAGCAGTTCGACGAGCAGGGGGGCGGGATGATTGTGCGTCATGATTGGAGTGAATCTCGTCTCGTCAGTCCTGATCGATCTTGCGTTCGACCTTGAGCGGCGGCGCCCATGCCGGCTGGGCGGCGTCCTGGGCGTCGGTGGTGAGGCCGGGCACGCCCGGCGGGTTGCCGAGCATCGGGAAGCCGAGCTTCTCGCGCGAGTCGTAGTAAGCCTGCGCGACGAGACGCGACAGCGCGCGGATGCGGCCGATGTACGCCGCGCGTTCGGTGACCGAGATCGCGCCGCGCGCGTCGAGCAGGTTGAACGTGTGGCCGGCCTTCAGCACGAGTTCGTACGCGGGCAGCGCGAGCTGCGCGTCGATCATCTTCTTCGCTTCCGCTTCGTAGCTGTTGAAGAACGTGAACAGCAGGTCGACGTTCGCGTGCTCGAAGTTGTAGGTCGACTGCTCGACCTCGTTCTGGTGGTAGACGTCGCCATACGACAGGCGGCGCAGCTCGGGGCCGTTCGGGCCTTGCTCTTCCCACTCCGTCCACACGAGGTCGTACACGTTCTCGACCTTCTGCAGATACATCGCGAGGCGTTCGAGGCCGTAGGTGATCTCGCCGAGCACCGGCTTGCAGTCGAGGCCGCCGACCTGCTGGAAATACGTGAACTGCGTGACTTCCATGCCGTTCAGCCACACTTCCCAGCCGAGGCCCCACGCGCCGAGCGTCGGGTTTTCCCAGTCGTCCTCGACGAAGCGCACGTCGTTCTGCTGCAGGTCGAAGCCGAGTGCCTCGAGCGAGCCGAGGTACAGGTCGAGGATGTTTTCCGGCGCCGGCTTGAGCACGACCTGGTACTGGTAGTAGTGCTGCAGGCGGTTCGGGTTCTCGCCGTAGCGGCCGTCCTTCGGGCGGCGCGACGGCTGCACGTACGCGGCGCGCCACGGCTCGGGGCCGACCGCGCGCAGGAACGTGTGGACGTGCGACGTGCCTGCGCCGACTTCCATGTCGATGGGCTGGAGCAGGGCGCAACCCTGCTTGTCCCAGTAGGACTGCAGCGTCAGGATGATTTGCTGAAACGTAAGCATGAAGAGCCTTCGTGGCGCTGGCGCTCCGTTGCGGGCGGCGCTCCGGGCGGGGCCCGGAGGGTCGGCTCGCGCGGCGGCGCGGCTTGTTAGTGTGCTGAAACGCGTAATTTTACCGGATCGGCAGGCGGATGCGGCCGGAACGCGGGCGGGCGCACCGTCGGCCCCGTCCGGGCGGCCTGCGCGGGCGTGCCCGGTGCGCGCC